>JAJTDX010000094.1 GCA_021298235.1 Cryomorphaceae bacterium
GACAATCAGGGTGTTTGATCTTAAATTAGACGGGAGTACACGGGATATTTCTATTTATGCCGATTCCATCAAAAGTAACCTTGGAAGCATTGGTCTGGCGTCAGGAATGCAACTTAAACAATTAGGTGACATATACGCCTTCAACACACATGACTCACTCAAAGGTGTCCAATTTAACGCAGTTTCTCTCAATACCTTAACCGGTCTTACCCAATTCGGTCTGGCTGACGGAGACATCGCGTTAAAAGGATCGATTAGCGATCAGGGAAAAGTCTATCTCCATAAAATCTCAGGTTTCGTCAAACGATTTGATTTAATGGGATATCCTTACAGCAATATTGAGATCAAAAAAGGAAGTTTCATAAACAATGTTTTTGAAGGAGAAATGGATGTGAAAGACGACAATCTGGATCTCACGTACAACGGAAGGCTGGATTTGAATGGAGACAAGCATCTTCAATTTTCTGTCGACCTAACAAGAGCCGTTTTAGATAAGTTACAATTATCGGACAAAGCAGGAACCAGATTAAGCTCGAACTTCAGAGTGGATATTTTCGGGGACACCCCTAACAAAATGAGGGGCAACATAACTCTGGATGGCCTACTATATATTGAAGGTGAAAAGAAAATACGCGTTCCCAGCCTTAGTCTGCATGTGGAGAGAGGCAAAGAAGATGTATTCCACTTACAAAGTAAAGTCGCCGATGCAACCTTAAAAGGAAAAATCAACTTTGAAACACTCATCAGTGATTTTTCTAACCAGTTCAGTAAAGTGTTCCCTTCTATTCAGGTGCAAGAAGTGAACAAAAATAAAAGTGGGAAACAAAAAAATAAGGCAGTAAAAAGTCATTTTTCATATGAGATAATTTCAAAAGACCTCAGCGAAGTACTGGAGATTTTTGTTCCCGAACTTCAGATTCCAAAGCACAGTGTGCTTCAGGGGCACTATGATGGTGAATTATCCAATTTCACCCTTTCATTTGAATCTCCTGAGGTTATTTATGACAGCATACGTTTCAAGAAAATCAAATTGGATCAAAGTCTAACAAGCAGTGGCATTTCCGCCGAATACACGGTGTCAGAATTAGCCCTAAGTGATTCAATTATATTTCATAAGGTACGCTTTCTTGCAAATGGAACGCAGGAAAATTTGCTCTCTGAATTGACCTGGGACAAAAATACGGAGGATGATTCCCGGATCAGCTGGGAAACCCATATTCCAAATACGAACGAAATTAATTTCGAGTTGCTCCCCTCCTACTTCAGTATTAACCAACAAAAATGGGAGATTGAAAAAGAATCTCATCTCAAGATCGCAAACAATGAATTTCACATTACTAAACTCAAAATTCAGCGTGCAGATCAGTTTATCTCCATCGATGGCAAGATCTCACGAAACGATTCGGATAAATTAAATTTTCAATTGAACGATATTGACCTGAAAGAGATTAGTGACTTGCTGGGATCCGAGGTGGCAATGAAAGGAAAACTGAATGGGTGGGGATACATAGCCAATCCATATACCAACCTTACCTACATGGGTGATGCTTCTATCCGGGAATTCTATTTGAATGAACGAGAAGTAGGTGACGTGTACCTTCAGTCAGATTGGAACAAACAACGTGAAAGCATCAGATTGGAAGGAGATTTGACTTATAGAGGGGCACAAACCTTCAAATTCGACGGAAATTACTACCTGGACAAAGAGACCGACAACCTCGACTTCGACCTGGTTTTTGATCAAACAGATATTCAATTCACGAATGCTTTCATGGATCCTGACGTTATTCGGAACATTAAAGGAGTCGTAGATGGAAGAATCAGCGTAAAAGGTACTCCGGAATTCCCCAAACTTAAAGGAGAAGTAAATCTGTTGGCCGGGAATGCAAAAGTTGAATTGCTTGGAGTCAATTTTGGCTTGAACGGAAAGATAAAGGCGGACGAATATGGTTTTTATATTGATAATATGCCCGTATTAGACGAAGACGGAAATTCCGGATCTTTGATTGGGTCGATATACCATTCCAACTTCGAGGATTGGAACTTTGATCTTCAATTTGATCTGGACAAAAATACCTCCGTCTACCAATCTGCATTCCTGAGTTTTGTGCCTGGCAATACAACGATGAGTAAATTCCTTGTTCTCAACACAAAATTCAAAGAGGGGGATTATTATTTCGGAAAAGCATATGTAACGGGAAAGGCAAACATTTTTGGTTATTCTGACAATCTTGACATTACGGTGGACCTTAAAACCCAACGAGGAACTACGGTAAATTTCCCCATGTTCGGTATGACTGAACTGGAGGAAGAGAATGGATACATCAAATTCTTGAAGAAAGGCGAAGACATTCAAATAGAACAACCAAAAATTGACTTTTCGGGAGTGAATCTCGACCTGAATTTTAAGGTTACTCCGGATGCTAAATTGAAAATCATCTTCAATGAAACCACTGGAGACGAAATCAGTGCAGCGGGAAGTGGAGATATTAACATTGAACTTGACAATCTTGGGGATTTAAGTATGGAAGGCACATTTCGCGTAAAAGAAGGAATGTACAATTTTGCCATGGGTCCGATCAAACAACCATTTTATATCGAAGATGGGGGAACCATCACGTGGACAGGCGATCCTTACAATGCGACGATCGATCTGAAAACGTATTACGAAGTGTACGCCAACCTTACTGAGATAGCGCCTGATCAGTTTCAGGGGAGCACTGCGAACAGCACTCAAAAAGTCCAGTGCTACCTGGGGTTGACAGAATCTTTAATGAAGCCTGCAATTGGATTTGACATCAAAGCTCCCAAGGCAGATGAATCCGGGAAGGCACTGATCTCAAGAATCACCGGAGATAAGGATGAGTTGAACAGGCAATTTTTCTCACTTATGCTTTGGAAACGCTTTCAGCCACTGAAAGGCACAACAGCTGCGGGCGGTTCAGCAGCAATGGACCTCGTTTCAAATCAGATCAATTCCATGCTTTCGCAAGTTTCCAAAGATTACAAACTCAATGTGAATCTGGATTCAGATCAGTTGAGTGGTGAGAGCACCTATGAGTTTGGCGTTACAAAAGGATTTCTGGATAACCGTCTTATTCTCAACGGTAGCTTTGGTGTGGAAAATGTTACCAGCTCCTCTCAGTCTCAAAGCGCATTGATTGGTGACGTTCGACTTGAATATTTATTAAATGAAAGTGGAACCGTTCGGATAAACGTCTTTAACGAATCCAACGACTTCTCCGTTATTAATGAAAAAAGCCTTGGACCATTTACACAAGGTGCGGGAATTCATTACCAGGAAGACTTCGACAATTTCGATAATTTCAAGCTGGCGCAATATTTTCTGGATATTTTCAGAAAGAAAGGAAACAAGCGTTATCCCGTAAAACGAAACAAACGCCAAACCGTGATAACAGACTAATTACTATTCTTACGTATTCAGATAAATCGTTGCTTCAATTGGATTTCTTACTTTTATCCTGAAATCATTTGATCCATGAAAAAAGTCCTTATCGCTAACCGAGGAGAAATTGCAAGAAGAGTTATCCGAACTCTGAAAAAAATGAATATTTCCAGCGTCGCTATTTACTCTGACGCTGACAGAAACTCTCCACATGTTCTAGAGGCTGACGAGTCTGTTTACGTAGGCGCAAGTCCCTCAGCAGAAAGTTATTTAAAACAAGATGTCATTCTTCAACATTGCAAAGATTTGGGTGTAGACGGTATCCATCCGGGATATGGATTTCTTTCTGAAAATGCTGGTTTTGCAAGAAAAGTGAAAGCTGCGGGCATTAAGCTCATCGGTCCATCGCCTGAAAGTATGGAGATCATGGGTGATAAGCTGAGTGCAAAACAAGCGGTTAAAACCTACAATGTGCCTCTCGTCCCTGGTGTAGATGAGGCGATAAGTGATGTAAATGAAGCCATTAAAATTGCCGAACAAGTTGGATATCCGGTACTCATAAAGGCTTCGGCAGGTGGGGGTGGTAAAGGAATGCGTCTGGTTGAAAACTCCTCAGAGTTTGCTGAGCAGATGCGTCTTGCGCAAAATGAAGCTCGCTCCTCATTCGGCGACGATGCTGTTTTCATTGAAAAGTTTGTAACGAAACCACGACACATTGAAATTCAGGTTTTTGCAGATCAGTCCGGGAACACGGTATATCTTTTTGAACGTGAATGTTCTGTGCAGAGGAGACATCAAAAGGTGGTCGAAGAAGCCCCAAGTGCAATTGTCAGTGCTGAATTGCGCCGAAAAATGGGAGAAGCAGCCGTTGCAGTTTGTAAGGCATGTAATTACGAAGGTGCCGGAACTGTTGAATTCTTACTCGACGGCGATTTGAATTTCTATTTTTTGGAAATGAATACGCGTTTACAAGTGGAACACCCCGTAACTGAAGAAATTACAGGTCTCGACCTTGTCGAATGGCAGATACGAGTTGCCAGAGGTGAGGAATTACCCAAAAAGCAAGATGAATTATCCATGTACCTGACATAGGCACACTCAATCGATACCGAATACCTTCCGGAAAAAGTGTGCGCGTGGATGATGCATTCGTTGAAGGTATGGACATACCAATCTATTACGATCCAATGATTGCCAAACTTGTAGTCTGGGGAAAAACAAGAATGGATGCCATCGAACGGACCATCAAAGCAATAGATGAATATCAAATCTCCGGAGTAAAAACAACGCTAGATTTTGGTAAATACGTTATGAAACATGAAGCGTTCCGTTCCGGAAGTTTTGACACTAATTTCGTGAAGCATTATTTTCAGGATCCTTCTATCATGTATGAATCGATGGAGGAAGAACAAGATGCCTTACAGCACAGCATCAACCAAATCTGGGATCATATAAAAGAGTATCAGAAAAAAGAATTTGCATCCCGAGAAATAACGAGCTCTTGGAAAAATGCTGTTGGATAAAAAAATGAATACAACCATGTCGCCCGTTTTTAAATAAACCCTTACTTTTAACACTCAAAATTCAACGCAATGAACTTACACGAATATCAGGGAAAATCCATATTGAAAAGTTACGGTGTCGCGATCCAGGAAGGGATTGTGATCGACAAAGTCGAAGATGCCGTTGAAGCAGCAAAGAAGCTAACCGAACAAACCGGCACTGGTTGGTATGTGGTAAAAGCACAGATTCATGCTGGTGGACGAGGGAAAGGAAAAGTGGAGGAAACAGGTTCAAATGGAGTAGTCTTAGCTAAAGGTATTGGTGAGGTCGAAGAAAAGGTAAAAGGCATTCTTGGTGGTCACCTTGTTACTCTTCAAACCAACGGTAAAGGCAAAAAGGTGAATAAAGTTCTCCTTGCACAGGATGTGTACTACCCAGGCGAAAGCGAGGTTGAAGAATTCTACATGTCTGTCTTGCTTGACAGAGAGAAAGCAAGAAATGTAATCGTTTATTCCACCGAAGGAGGAATGGATATTGAGCATGTAGCTGAACATACTCCTGAAAAGATCTACAAAGAATTTATCGATCCACGCGTTGGACTTCAAGGTTTTCAAGCAAGAAAGATTGCATTCAATCTTGGACTTTCAGGAGAGGCGTTCAAACAGATGACGAAATTCATTTCATCGTTGTACAAAGCGTATGAAGGAATAGATGCTTCGATGTTCGAGATCAATCCTGTTCTGAAAACATCCGACAACAAGATCATCGCTGTTGACTCAAAAGTTACATTGGACGGAAACGGTTTGTTCCGACACCCAGAATATACTGAAATGCGAGACAAAACAGAAGAAGATCCAACTGAAGTTGAGGCAGATGAGGCTGGATTGAATTTCGTTAAACTAGATGGAAATGTTGCCTGTATGGTAAACGGTGCAGGATTGGCAATGGCAACCATGGATATTATTAAATATTCCGGAGGCAACCCGGCAAACTTCCTTGATGTAGGTGGAACGGCCAATGCAGAACGTGTCGAAAAAGCATTCCATATTATTTTAAAAGACCCTAATGTAAAGGCCATTTTGATAAACATTTTCGGAGGTATTGTTCGCTGTGATCGTGTTGCACAAGGTGTTGTAGATGCGTACAAAAACATCGGTTCCATCCCTGTTCCGATCATCGTGCGACTTCAAGGTACAAATGCTGAGGAAGCAAAAAAACTAATAGATGAATCAGGATTGAATGTTCACTCAGCAGTTCTTCTACAAGAAGCTGCTGACAAAGTGAAAGAGGTTCTTTCTTAACAAATAAAAAATATGCGAAGGGCTTCTCAGAAATGGGGAGCTTTTTTGTTTTCTGAATTGTCAATTGGTTAATTGACAATTGACAATTTCTATCTTTGCCAATCATCATGAATATCTTCAACCGAAATATGATCATTTACAAAACACCTCAAGAAATTGAGATCATGCGTGAAGCTGCTCAAATTGTAAGTCGCACTTTGGGAAAAATCGCGGAAGTTATCAAACCGGGAATTCATACACTTCTATTAGATGAGTTGGCGGAGGAATATATTCGCTCACAAAATGCAGTTCCAGGCTTTAAAGGAATGTATGGATTTCCCTATACACTTTGTATTTCAGTCAATGAGCAAGTCGTGCATGGGATGCCAAGTAAGCGCGTTTTAGAAGAAGGCGATATTATTTCTGTAGATTGTGGAGCTGTTTTCGAAGGATTCTACGGTGATCACGCCTACACTTTCGAGGTAGGAGAAGTTAAACCGGAGATAAAAAAACTACTAGAGGTAACCAAGGAGTGCCTCTACATTGGCATTGAACAATGCACAACAGCCAACAGAATTGAAGACATTGGATACGCCATTCAACAGCATGCTGAGAGTCACGGATACGGTGTAGTTCGCGACCTTGTTGGCCATGGACTTGGCAGAAGCTTGCATGAAGATCCTCAAGTGCCAAACTATGGGAGAAGAGGAAGAGGTAAAAAAATTCAAAACGGGCTTACGATTGCAATCGAACCGATGATCAATATGGGAACCGAACGTGTTGTTCAATTAGATGACAAATGGACAATTGTTACTGAAGATAATCTTCCGAGTGCACATTTCGAGCATGATGTTGCTGTGGTGGATGGAAAACCGGTAATACTTTCCACATTTGATTATGTCGACAAAGCTCTTGCGGCCAAAAAGAAATGACTAGAGAAGAACGAGCTGTTGTCATCGTTTTTCTGATCTCCTTCCTCTACGGATTGGGATTTTTTTTGCAATCTGGCGTATTCATGATTCCAGTCCCCCTGTTTCCGGCTTTCACATTTGTGCTGAGTCTTTATTTTGCCCGCTTGCACTTTCGTAAGGAAAAACTGCTCTCTTTTATTCTTATAGCTGCAACCCTCATAGAACTCAGTGTTTCTCCTATTTTTTTATCATTTTTCTTAAATGAGGAAAGCTTTGCCCAACTTGAGGGAATGGACCTGTTAAAATTCTTGTCTCGAGTGTTTCTGATTGTGGGAATAGTCCGTTCACTTTACAACCCTGAGAGCATGAAAAATAACCTAATATGTTTTTTGTCTTGCGGCATATTACTTTTATCGGGATTTTTGAATGTCTTCTTTTGGTATATGCTTTCTTTGAGCTTTATCACGATAATGCTTTACTTTCAATCGAAAAGGCAATACCCTATTCACTTAATCGCCTTAACTATTCTGATTTTTAAAAGTACGGAATGGGTCTTCTTAAAATTTGTGATTTAGCTTCATGAGTTCTATACTTTTTTTGGTAGAGAATAGCTTTTGTATGGACTGAATTGTTATTTTTGCCCCCTAGTTCTTTGAACCTTGGAGGGATGGGTGAGTGGCTGAAACCACCAGTTTGCTAAACTGACGTACGGGTAACTGTACCGCGGGTTCGAATCCCGCTCTCTCCGCAATGAAATGAAGGAAGAAGGGATGAGAACCACGGTTCGAGACGAAGTCCATCGAAATCAATGTCTCATTGATGAGATAATCCCGCTCTCTCCGCAATGAAATGAAGGAAGAAGGGATGTAAAGTTGGAAATTAATTTTATCTTCTTAGCTTTGCACTCCATTTACAGAAAACGATCTGTAATTATGCTAATTCTTAATCCTAAACAGATTACTTATAGCAAAACGTACTGAATAAAATACTTAGCATAGTCCGTTCATCGCGTCCCGTCGTTTTAGTCAGGAAGGTCGACGGTTCGGATTGCTCTTTGAAATAACATCGTATTCATTGAAATATGGGGCGTAGCGTAGTCCGGTCATCGCGCCTGGTTTGGGACCAGGAGGTCGCAGGTTCGAATCCTGCCGCCCCGACAGGGGGGATGAGAAATCATCCCCCTTTTTTATTGAAATTAGGTCCCGTAGCTCCCGCCTTCGATTACTCCGGCGGACGAGCAGCTGGATAGAGCATCCCGATCGAAGCATCGGGAAGGTCTTTGTAGGTCCCGTAGCTCAGCTGGATAGAGCAACTGCCTTCTAAGCAGTAGGTCTTTGGTTCGAATCCAAACGGGATCACTCTTTAATGAGTAAAAAGCCTGATAACGTTTTTGTTGTTGGGCTTTTTTATTGAACTCATTTTTACCGTAAACCCCTGAGAATACTGAGTATTCGTCCGATAAAAAATAAAATAACGGCAATTTTAACTCCTGGAAGTGTTTCGATTTTCCAGACATAATAGACAGCTAAACAGAGTCCGAAAAGTACAATACCAGAGATTGTCAGAACTTTGGCCGAAATTGAAACTAAATCAAACCAATTTTCTTCTAGCCATTTTTTCACGCTCGTATTTTGACAGGTATTGTTGAGTCGTTGGATCAATACATCACACTCTTCTTGGAATTATTTCGCCAACCTGCATCGTACTTACTATCCGTAAAATATATGATCAGATTCGCATCGTATTTGCTGTCACAGAAGAAGATTTTTTTCTTAGCATCGTACTTACTGGACACAAAATACCATAACCCTTTATTGTCTGTGGCATCGTATTTAGAAGAACATTTGTAGACAATGAGATCGGCATCATATTTTGATGAAGCAACAAAAACTTTGACGTCCGCATCATACTTGGAATCTACAGAATAAACGGTCTGACCAAAAGCAAAGGAGGTCAACAGAAGAGCTAAGGCAGGAAGAATAATTTTCATTTGTCTTTGATTTAATTAAACATCTCAAATATAAAAAGTTATTTGCTTGAATTATTTTTTTGGTATGAGACTTATCGTTTCTAGGGTAAAACATATTTCCCCATCCGCATTACGCTGTATTTCAAGATTTCCTCCCCAATAAATAGCAGAAAATAAGGAAGGGGTGACATAAAAATAATCACTTAAAGCCTGAACTGGTTTTAGGGTAAAAAACTCCTCTTCGCTGCAGCTTCCAGAATAAACTAAAGGAATGAATTCGTATTTCATAGCCTTAAAAAATCCACTGAAATTGGAGTATTTCAAGTATTTATTTTTGAGTTGTCGCCCATTCAACTTCAATACATTTTCTGATTTCGTTAGCTCATACAAATGTTTATCCGGCACACAGCTTCTTGATTGTAAGAGACTGGCAAAGCTTTGAAAAATCTTGTACTCTCCCCTCCCCATTCCTCCTGGATATTCTTTGAACGGATGCCCTTTTGGAGTAAATCTTTCAGGAAATTCATTCCTCCAGTTGTCATGAAATGACAATACCAAACTATCAGGTGAATAAAACTCCTGCTTTTGGGTAAACACACTCGTCGTATATTGCGCGTGCTCCCCAAACACTATACTCGTACCATGTGCTAAATGCTCACTTTCAAGCATATTAGAATTGTGTCCTGGAGAATGTTTCCAAAGCTCAAACATCTCATTAGCGGTGGATCTTGAAAATGAAACCATTTCTTGCCATGACAACTCCTCAGGCAATAATTTAATGGCTGTTCGCGGTAACATCTCTGCGCTTACGGCGCAATTCTCAAAACCTCCGAACGCATATTCCTGACTCCCATAGGTCACATAATTCATCCTGTCTGAAGGCTCCTTTCCTGTAAAATAAGGTTTTGAAGATGTTTCCACATGCGTTAAATTCTTACAGTTTTGAATCAAATAGATAGAGTGGTTACGTGCAGCAAGCCAAAGCTTATCATCCCAATAGATTGTTTTCAGTTTTTTGGACTGACGATAGATATTTATGAGCTGATGAAATTCAAAAGCTGTGAGTCGCTCGAGTTGAAGTAATTTATCGTTCTTGATTCCTCGCATCAACGAAAAAAGATCTCCTTCACGATATATGGTATCCTCAATAACTGAAGCTTTTGAAGAGATAGAAATTGAAAATGCAGTAAGGAAGCAAAGTAAATATCTAAAAAGAAGTGACACGACTTATTATTGCTTTACCTGATAACTAATGGTTTATTCCAAATGGCAGCATCCGTTTCAATGGTTACGATATACCTTCCCTTAGACAAAGTTTGTGGAACACCTGTAATATTCAATTTAGAACTATTTTCAGCTGGATTCGGGAACAACTGAACTGATTCTGAATTGAGTTTTTGCACACTCAAATCATTCAAAATGTTAACATTATCTATGTAAATCACGTTTCCAAAGTGCCCTTTATTTCTGAATGAAATCAGCACCTGACTGAATCCAAGAAAAGCACCAAGGTCAACTGTCTCTGTTCGCCATTCAGCAGCTGTGGGAACATAATACGAAGTAAAAGCTGGTGCTGTTGCCAAGGTTTCGCCTCCTTTAAAATACACTTGCTGAAATGTATTTCCACAATCTGTTGATACCATGACATATAAGGAGTCTGAGTAGGAGCCTCCCCAGGGAGCATAAGCCACATCAAATGCGAGCTGTAACTGTCCGGTATTTTCTGTATTTAAAAATGCTATTAAATCATCGGTGGTACCTTGCGAATCATAATTGTAATTATCAAAGATCGCACTCTGAGCAGACAAACCAAATCCTCCGGATGAGGTTGACAGTGACCACTGACCATTTCCGTCGGAATTTGTTTGATACCAGCCATCGGGAACAAAAGCGCCTTCGAATCCTTCTTGCAGAATGGTAGGAGGGGAAAAATTTGTGACCGTAACGATAACTGAATCTTGGTCGGTTTGTCCAAATTGATCTGTAATTGTGAGCACCGCCAAATGGTCACCGGGTGAAGCGAAAAATACAACAGGATTTCTTTCTGTGCTTGCTGATGGAGAGCCCGTTGGGAAGTTCCAGCTCCAAGTTGCTCCCTGGTGATTCAAAAATGAATGATCCTCAAAATAAAAAGAATCAGCACTGCAATAAACAGTCTGCTGAAGTTTATCTACAGTAATTCGGCAAATAGGTAAAGGTTGTTCGTTCAGGGCACTCTCCCAAATCCCTTTCCCGTATGTAGCAAGTCGTAGTTTAGCGTCACGGTAAAAAGGCTTCAGAATATTTCCATTGGTAAATGTGGGCAAACCAGAATTGTCAATTATCCACGATGAACTGGTTCCATTTCTGTAAAATACAGCCAGATTGGTTGCCAAATACAACGCTCTGTCGGTTCCTGCAATATGAACAAGAGATTGCACACTTTGATTGTTTAATTCCGAAGATGTGATGTTGGTCCAAACATCTCCTCCAGTTACACTTTGAAAAACTTTGTTCCCATTTGCACCATCCGGGTAAGCGATCCACACGTCATTGTCATTTAAGGGATTGATCGTAATGAGCATTCTGCGGCTGTTCCCGGTTGGAATTGGAAGCTGGTTCCAATTCACGCCTCCATCTGTTGTCTTCCAGAGGTACCCCACTCCACCTGAAGATGGTCTTTGACAGACATACATCACATTAGGATCTTGGCTTGAGATCTCGACGTAAGTGACAATATTGGATGTTGAGGAGCCAAACTGTTTTACTAAATCAAATGATCCTCCAGCGTCGTTTGTACGCCACAATTTATTCTCTTTTCCAGTGTATGCTATCGAATAACAATTCGGATGGAATTCCAATTCACTCGATTCAGCTGCGTAGTAGGATTCATTTGGAGCGATTCCAAAACTAAAATTATCTATAGGATCGGAGTAATTGATTGGAATAACTTTTCCGCTGATATCTGAAAAATAAGTTTTTCTATTTTCTCCTGGGTTCACGTAACCTGTTGGTGCTTCTCCTCCTCCCAGCTCAAGGAAATTGCCGTTACCATAGTTCTCGTGATACGCCAAATTCCCGTTGTGATATAATCCACCAACGAGTACGTCTTCGTTCCATCCACTTCCAAATCCCCAATAATCTGAACCTCGAACGCCATCCATTTTGAATTCCGGCTGAGAGGTGAAAAAGTTGTCCGACCAATATACACCGCCATCGGTTGTTACCCAGGCGTTACCACCAACCGCTCTAAAATCCTGCATATCGACATGGATGCTTAGAGGTCCTCCCACATACCCTGCAACAGGTGAAAAGCTACTGCCCCCATCTATTGAACGATACAAATTTAAGCCTCCTACCAGTATTTCGTCTGGATTCGATGGATTGGCCATGATGGCACAATTGTAATATCCTTGATGATAGGTCCAATCAGGATAACCATAAGCCAAATTCAAATGATCCGCTGTGTAAGGTCCACCTGCAGGGCCGTTAGGCAAAGTCCAAGTTAAGCCTCCATCCTGACTTTTGTAAACGCCAATATATCCGTAATCATTGGCTTTCGACTCCCCTATAAGGTATGCGTACACGCGATCGGGATCAGCAGAAGAAACTGCCAGTCTTGACCCACCGTCATTTCGTGCAGGATCCGTAGAGGAATACCAACCACTCGTTTGGATTGTCCATGTTGACCCGGAATCATTGGAAACAAAAAACTCACTTCTGATCAATGTGGGATTGTTCTTCAACAAATAAAATGTTCCGGAAGATCCCGGTTTATGTTTGATATCCCAGCATCGATTGGTATAGATTTGTGTCCAGGTAGCACCTCCGTCTTGCGACCTGAACAGTCCTTTTCCTGAAGCTGCAAAAACTATCTGATCATTTGAGGGATGGATTAGGATTTCATTTGCTTCAAAGTTGGTTTGAACCAATACATGTTGCCAGGACAATCCTCCATCCGAACTTTTGTAAACACCGTTGTTTCCTCCCACGAAGACGACGAGGCCATTTGATGGATGAACTTCGATCGCTGTCGTCCCTCCAAAATTTTCAGTCAAGGATGCGCACGACCAGGAGGTTCCACCATCCTCGCTCTTAAAGACTTCTCCGGGCTCTGTTCCCAAATACATATACTGAGGCTGACCTTCACACTGATCAACACAATACACATTCGTTTGACCCGAACCTTGTCCTCCTCCCTCACCCGAATTGTGTACCGGACCAACAACCGTCCAGCTCAGAGCTTTAGTGTTAGTTTGAAGAGCAAGATAGTCAGATTTCTGCAAATCCATTTCCCCGACTGATTTCGAAAGTATAAATCCATCCTGATCCAAATTGTTCGTCACCAATCTTCGCCATTGCTTGTAATATTGAGTATGATAGGATTTTACAAATGAATTTGATTGATAATATCTTGAAATTAAGGAATCAACCTTGAACACATTTGGTTTATCAGAATACATCTCCTGCGCCCATTGGGGCAATTGGCTAATTTCAAATTGAGAGGGTTTTAAAAGATTTTGTGAATGTAAAAGTGAGCCAAAAAGGATCAAAAGTAGTGTGAGGAAAGATTTCATATGAAAGAATTTCTTAAAACGGATTCCGAAAGATAATTCGTTTCTTTCAAAGTTGAATAGTCGAAAAACAAAAAACTCCCGGTCCGGAATCCGGGAGTCAGGTGAAACAAACTGATTAATCGTCTCTTCCTAGCAGGAAGCTTACAGAGTGAAAACCATCCTCAAGGGCTAGTTTTTTAAGCCAGTTAAAACGATCCATTTGACTTCCGCCGATCGTTTTGAGCGAATTCTTAAACCCTTCTCTAAGGTCAAGGTCTGAGTTGTAGAACCCGTGGATGTGAAGCTCATTTCCTTTCAGAGTGCAGATCACAAGTCTTCCGGGCATCGGTGGAATCTTGTTCAGAATCCGCCGGTAAAGCTCAAGGTTCGCATCAGAGTCATCGATGAGCTTAAACTTCTTTCGAAAGGCCTCTTCTTCTTCAAGTTCTCCGAGTTCTACCTTTTTTCGGAGTTGAAGAATTTCATCCTCCGTAAAAGGAATCTCAACGCGTTTTTTTTTCCATTCAAATGAGGGGATACCTCCATCAACCAGTCTAAGGGGCATAGGCGTTAAAAAGTTAAATTAATACAAGAAAGAACGTTACCATCTTCCGGTGGATGGTTACAGCGGATTGGATGAACGTTAATTCTTTTAAGGCATAACACTTTTTTATCTTGTTATTTTGGGATTCGGAAAAAGGACCCTGTTTCCAAAGCATTTTTTAATTTACATTTGTCATGCAACTGACCTTCATGAGTTTGAATTCGTTACTTCACAGCATTAATGAAATAGGTATACTGCCTAATGATGATGGGCTAACAGTGAACCGGAAACGCTTCGTTGTTTACGAGGCAATCGGAATGAGTTTCGGAGGATTATTATGGGGAATAATTTGTATAATTCTCGGCAAGTTTCCTCAAAGCCATACCCCATTCGTTTACGTTATTCTTTCTGCGATTAATGTAACCTATTTTGCATTAACTAAAAACTTTCGTTTTGTACAGGGCTTTCAAACCGGAATCAGTTTACTATTACCATTTATTTTTCAATGGCATTTAGGTGGTTTTATTGCTTCTGGCGGTGTCATGATTTGGTCATTACTTTCACTTGCGGCATCCTTAAGTTATTCCAATGTCAACACGAGCTTTAAATGGCTATTCATGTACTTGATTTTGGTTATTTTTTCTGGCTTATATGATCATGTGTTTGTAGATTTATTTCCCAATAATTACAATACTGCTTTAATAATTACACTTTTTACGATTAATGTCTCAGTTGTTTCTTTCATGATTTTCCTTTTGATGATTTTTTATGTACGAGAAAATTCTATTTCATACCGAAAAGTTGTTGATACTCAAGACATGCTTATTCAGTCGGAGAAACTCGCCGCCCTGGGCCAGCTTTCTGCAGGAATAGCTCATGAGATAAATACTCCTCTAGGTGCTATCAAAGCGATTGCAACGGAAACGGCTCACATGGATAGAAGGTTATTCAATGAGTTGCTCCAGATGTGCGAGGCAATGAGCGATGACGAATTCAAGATTCTGTGCGAGATCATTCATAAGCACAGAACCGATAATCATTATTTATCCACCAGAGAAGAACGCCAGAAAGTTACAGAACTAAGTGCTGAACTTAGCTCTCTCGGAATTGAAAATTCAAGAAATCTTGCCGTTAAACTGGTTTTCATAAATATGTACCACGTTACCGAAGAATTAAAACAATTAATCGGACCACATTTCGATCAGGCAATCAATATACTTTACATGTTCTTCATGAAGGAGAAAAATAGCTATACGGCAAGCACTGCTGTAGAAAAAGCTTCAAGGATTGTTCGCGCCTTAAAGATGTATCTGCATACCTCCGAAGGAAACGAACCTGAGCCCTATGATGTCGAGGAGAGCATTAACACGGTGCTAACGATCTATCACAATCAGATCAAACACGGAGTTCAAGTTGAATTAGATTTTCAGCCTCTCCACAAGGTTTCTGGATATGTTGAGCAAATAAACCAGGTTTGGACAAACCTAATCATCAATGCGTGCCAAGCTATGGAATTCAATGGAACTCTTTCAATAGCCACAAAAAAAGTAGGCGAAACCATACTTGTTTCTATTGCAGATACAGGCATTGGAATAGCCCCTGAGGTTGGCGAAAAAATATTTGATGCGTTTTATTCCACTAAAAAAAGTGGAGAGGGTTCTGGACTCGGTCTGGACATCGTCAAAAAAATTGTAGACAAGCACCATGGCCGTATTTATTATGAAAGTGAACGAGGCAAAGGAACCACCTTTTACGTTGAATTGCCAATTCTTTCAAAAAACTTGAATTCCTAGAAAAAATTATTAACTTAGTCCTATGCACTCTCAAGCTATTCTTTGCGTCGATGACGAGAAGTCAATACTTTCCGGTTTACATCAGCAGATCATGAGTGAATACGGTGAGCGATTTGATATTGAACTCGCCTCAAGTGGTGATGAAGCATTAGAAGTATTAGAGGAGTTAAAAGATGCAGGCATTGCAATACCTCTTGTAATCACTGATCAAATGATGCCGGGGATGAAAGGTCATGAGTTAATCGATAGAATACAGTCCCTTTTTCCGAAAACATGTTGCGTTCTCTTAACCGGGTATGCGGAATCTGAGGTACTTCAGGAACTTGCGAAGAATAAAGTATTGCGCTGCCTCAATAAGCCTTGGGATAGTAAAGAAATTATTTCAGTGATTAACGAAGCATGTGACCGTCAGATCACCGATAACTAAAAATTTATTCATCTATTCGCGAAAGGTCCTCCTGAATCGTTGAGTTTTCTTGGCTTAACGAATATGTTTCTGTCATTTCAATTTTTGAAGGTGCAGATTTTTGTTCGCACGAACAGATAACTGCAATGCTGAAAGACATCAGAACAACAAATTGAGCAAGAAACTTTTTCATAATGAGGTTTTGTAGGATAACCACGAAAACGGATGGATATAACACCCTTCGCTTTGTCTAGAAAGTTTTGAACAGCTTCTCATTTTTTGAGTAAATCGCTGGTCAGAATAGTCTATTTTTGAATCTGAAAAATGACATCAGAACAGCAACAAAAAATTACTGACCTCATAGACAAATACAACGATATTCTTATGAATTCGATGCGATTAGCTGTTGCTGAAGATTTCATTAATCTGATTATTCTAAACCGCGACGATTCAAATTTTGAGCTTAAAGATTTTTTAAAGGATAAAGACAAGTACTACACTGTCATTCTCCGCGAGTTTTTAAAAAAGAACAGTTCACCGATCACTTCCGAACTTAAACATATGTCAGATCCCGAACTCAAAGGATTCAGCGAGCGCAGGAACTCCAAAAAAAAATCCAAGTGAAGAATGTTACATGTCGTTGCAGGAGTCATCGTGCGTGAAAACCGAATACTTTGTTGTCGCAAGGGACATACGAATCATGAGGAAACCTCTTATAAGTTTGAATTTCCCGGCGGTAAGATTAAGCATGGAGAATCACCAGAAATTGCACTAAAACGAGAACTATTAGAAGAACTCGGAATTGAAATCAATCTTATAAAATCGCTGGAATCTCAAATTTACTCCTACCCTAATTTAACGGTATGCATTGAGTTTTATCTGTGTGAAATATCTCAATATGAACCTATTGCAACCGAGCACATTGAACTAATCTGGTGCACACAAGAAAACATCCAATCGCTTGAATGGCTTGCCGCAGACCTCCCATTAGTTGACAGAATTCACACAAAAGGAATTGAAAGTTTATTTTCATAACTTCGTAAAAAGCAATTCGATGAAGCGATTATTACAGGCCTTTCTCTTATTTATTCCATTGTGGGCATTCTCTCAACAAGAAGGAGATAATTTCAATCAATACAACGGAATACATGAGATCAGACTCACCTTTTATCAGCAAAACTATTGGGACTCTCTTATCGATGGGTATGCAGGTGACTATTACATCAAAGGAGACATTGAGATCGATGGGACTCTCCTAACAAATTGCGGCATCAAGTTAAAAGGCAATTCCTCCTACAACAATCCCAGCACAAAAAAATCTTTCAAATTAGATTTCAATGAGTACGTCAGTGGACAAAATTATGATGGACTGAAAAAATTGAATCTTAACAATAATTTCAAAGACCCAACCATGCTTCGTGAGAAATTGATGTATGACTTTCTGAACATCAATGGTTGCTACGCTCCAAGAGCACAATTCACCAATGTTTATATAAATAATCAGCTCTGGGGTCTTTATAGCACAGTTGAAGAAATAGACAAAACCTTTCTCTCTAAAACCTTTAACGACGACAAAGGAAATCTGTTCAAAGGAGATCCAACAGGTGATCTCAAATGGCTTGGAAATTCTCAAGCGTTGTACGAACCCAAATACCAAGACCTTGACACGATCTTCGATTCAGAAAATTTTATAAAAACCTGGGCTGCACATTCCCTATTTGCAAATCTGGACTCTTACCTTGGCAGTGGACATAATTATTACGTCTATCATGATTCTTTAGAAGGTAAATTTCATTTTATTACCTGGGACTGCAACGAAGCATTCGGAAATTTCAACATGGGAATGAGTGTTTCACAACTCGAACAACTTCCAATTAACTGGTCAAGCCCACCTTCTGGCAACAGGCCCTTAATTGAAAAAATGTTCGCAGATCTGGAATTCAGATCTTTATATGAAGAAGTCGTCTGTACCTATCTAGAATATTGGTTTAGCCTGAACGGAATGTCAGACAGAATTGACTCGCTTGCAAATTTAATTAGACCCTCCGTCTATGCTGATCCAATCAAATTTTTCACCAACCAACAGTTTGAGGACAATCTAAATTCAAACATCAATGGTTGCTACGCTCCCAGAGCACAATTTACCAATGTTTATATAAACAATCAGCTCTGGGGACTTTATACCACAGTTGAAGAAATAGATAAAACCTTTCTCTCTAAAACCTTTAACGACGACAAAGGAAATCTGTTCAAAGGAGATCCAACAGGTGATCTCAAATGGCTTGGAAATTCTCAAGCGTTGTACGAACCCAAATAC
>JAJTDX010000014.1 GCA_021298235.1 Cryomorphaceae bacterium
GCTTCTTCTAGCTTGCAATGTTTAGCCAGTTCGGCACTGATGTCCTTTAGCGCGCTACTCTTCAAATAATCATCACTTATCCCTGTTGCGCAGGCAAGGGCTTCTTCTAGCTTGCCTTGTTTAGCCAGTTCGGCACTGATGTCCTTTAGCGCGCTACTCTTATCTGACTCATCACTTATCCCTGTTGCGCAGGCAAGGGCTTGCTGCATCGCAGATGCCGCTTCTTCTAGCTTGCAATGTTTAGCCAGTTCGGCACTGATGTCCTTTAGCGCGCTACTCTTCAAATAATCATCACTTATCCCTGTTGCGCAGGCAAGGGCTTGCTGCATCGCAGATGCCGCTTCTTCTAGCTTGCCTTGTTTAGCCAGTTCGGCACTGATGTCCTTTAGCGCGCTACTCTTCCTATAATCAGAACTTATCCCTGTTGCGCAGGCCTGCAATACTTCAAATTGCAGTTCGCTAAAGGGCGTTTTGTCTGCCAACCAATCCTTCTCCCAATCGGCTGTGCGCTCGTAAATCGTCAAATAATCCAATCCCAAATCTGCGCATTCGCAGGCCATTTGAAACATTGAATAGCTTGGGAAGAATTCATCCCATGTCAAAATCGAATGATCTTTGGGTAGCTGCTCGTCCAGGTGCTTGAGTAGTTTTTCAATGGCTGTTTTTCGGAAGGGTTTGTCTTTGCTTTCCAACAGTGTAAGCTCCATCAGGCAAAGCATGTACAAAATAAACCTGCGTTTCACACCTTCTTCATCCGCTCCTCCAAAACTTTCAATGCGTTTCAGGGCGAGGTCTATTTCATTATTAGCCACGAGTGCCACCAGCTGGAACAGCTGCCGGGTAGCATCGAACTGCTTGAGTATCTTTTTTTGCTCAGCGGTATAAGCTTCGTTTTGAAATAAAGTGAATAACTCAGCAGCACGCGCTTCTTTTTTGCTTTCACTCAAGTGAGGGGCAAACAGATCAAGGGCATAACGCTGTTCGAAAGTACCTTCATGGTCTTGCCAGGTAGCGCAAAAATCGATGATGCGTTCGGAAGCATCCTCTACCTGTCTACTCTTTTCTTTCAGAAGATATTCTCTGAAGCTCTCGTGAAACAGCTGGTAATCCAGTACTTCTTCCGTGAGTGGGTTTTCGTAGAGCACTTCTTTCAAGGTGCTTCCAATGCGCTGTACCGTTGCTTCGCCTAAGTGGTTGATGAGCCCCAGGTGAGGCATCGTGAGGTAATCCTTCGCAGCCGCAAAGGTGTAGAGCCCGGCAAGCAGGGCATCCCCATCCGGGTCCTGTGCGTAGCGGTCGAGAATGGCTTTGTAGTATTCGTCTATTTCTTTGGGCAGGGCGTTCACATCATTCAGGGCAATGCTGAAATTTTCAAGGGCATCACAAAGCAATTTCAAATACAGCGGATTTCCCTGAGAGCGTTGCTGCACTGCTTCGATCCAGGCACTTTCCCGTTCTACTTCGTATTTGTTGGCCACCTCGTAGATCAGGGCACGGATGTCTTCCCTACTTAAGCCATTCAGCTCCAGCTTGGTGTGGTATCCTGCAGGCAATGTCGTCCAAAGCTCATCAATGCTTTTGTGACCGCCCGGTCGGGAACCATAAATGATCAGCACATGATCAAAGTTCTCACGCGGCAGGTAGTTCACGACGTTGTTTTCTACCCCTTCGTCCAAACCGTCAATCAAGAACAGAAGCTTCTGGCCTTTGCTATGCTCCGCCCACAAACGCCATTTCTCAAAGAGCTGTTGTTGCAATCCCCAGGTATTCTTGTCTTCGGCGCGAATTTCCCGGCATTGCGGAAAAAGTTCATCGGTGCGCTTGATGAGGTAAGTCAACAGGTAATCTATCTGAGCCTGCGCCGTACCACGACGGATGAAGTATTCAACGACAAGAACGTTCTTGATTTCTTCGTGCGCCCGCAGATCTTTAAAGAATTGAGCGATCAGGGCCGATTTACCGATCCCCGGATTTCCCTGGATGGAGAAATACCCTTTGTGTTTTTCCGAAACAAACTTGAGCAATTGCGCACGCTCAGCTGTTCGGCCTTTGAACGTTTCCGTAAGCTCTTCAATGCGCTGGTAAAACTCGTTGCTGCCACTTTTTTTCCATTCGTGGAGCGGCAGGTATTTATGAAATTCGTGGTAGAAGTCCTTCTCGCGATAGTGTTTTCCTAAAGGATAATTCAACAAACCGATCTTATCGTTCTTGAGGTCATTAAAAAACGCGAAAGAAGCCTCGCTGTTTTCGTTTCTGTAAAGCAATACCGGGTGCAGAGAAAGCTCACCATCCATTGTTTTCAAGACCACTTTACCCTCTTTTTCTTCCGTAGAGCTGGCTTCCAGCCATTTGGATGCGAGCAGCTGATCCAAAAAAGGTTCAAACTTTTTAATATCCTCTCTGCATTGGTCATCGCTTGGCGTAGCGCCGTGGGCATAGCCGTTGCGGAAAGAAATTACGTTGGTTTTATCCGCTTTCAATGCTTTAACAAGCGTACCGAATTCACCGGCAAACTCAGTCAAGGCCCAGGTAAAATTATCTTTCTGTAATTCTTCAAACAGCAACCGACTAAACAGCTGCCAGGTGCCGAGAGAGGGCGTCCTGAGGCCTTGTGCCAGCATCCCTTTTGCTGCATCGCTCAGCTTATTGTGTTGTACATAGGATGAGAGAATCACCACCGTGTGTATTTTGATGATGCTCTCAAAGAGGTCAATCATGCGGTGCACCTTACGGAAAGGCTGTTCTTCAGACAGATAAAGCTGATAAAGCGTGTGAATATGTGGGTGTTTTTCCATGTGAGCAGATCAGTTTGCAGAAGATGAAGATAGGGATTTTGGTGGAAAACGCCACTGAGCAGAATGAGAAACAGAATGAGAAACAGAATGAGAAACAGAATGAGAAGCAGAAGGAGAAGGAGAAGCAGAATGAGAAGCAGAAACAGAATGAGGAATTGGTTAACGCTCTGATTGTGTCGTTTACTTCAGCATTCCTACATTAATCAACGTCACCCAAAGGGAGATTGTTCCGTTATCCATTCGGGGGTAGATGGGTCGAATTTCGCCTTTAACGGCAGAGATGTTCAAATAGTCGCCGAAGAAATTCTTGGCATCAGGGGAAAAAGGGCTGTCACTTATTCTGTAGTCCTTGAATGTTTCTCCACCATCTTTGGATACTGAAATGTAGACATCTGTTTGAAGGTCGGTGTAATTTCGTCTATCGTAATACACAAAATAAAGGTATCCCGTGCTTTGGTCAACTGTTACCCATGTAAAGAACTGGTGTGTTTTTGTCTTATCCTGATTAACTTTTCGTGCTTCCGACCATGTTTTTCCACCGTCTTTAGACACGGAAAGGAACACATCCGTATTGTCTTTTCCCCATCCTTCGATCTGAGGCCCAATCTTTTGTTCTACGGGCAACCAGGTCTTTCCCCGATCTTTTGAAACCTGAAAAACCAATCCCTTCGGTCCTGACCATACCACATAAATTTCTCCTTTCGGTCCAACGGCAGGCACGGCACCCTCCACGGTATTGTCGCTGTCGATACAATCACCGCCGTAAAATGAGATGCGCTTGGGATCTGTCCATGTTTTTCCTTGGTCAGATGAACGCGAGAATAAAATAACAGAAGAGTCCGTTTCCAATTCGGAATCGTACTTATCAAACTGCGTCCAGGTGAGGTAAATGTCATTGTTCATCGGATTCAGTACCATCCAGTGTTTATCCTGTGCTTTCGTACCGTTTGGTTTTGGGAAGGTGCCATCATTAAATTTGCCATCCACAGACGATGCCGACTGACACACAATCCGATCGATCCAGGAGGTCTTTTTGTAATCAGCCAAATGAAAATAATACACTCTTCCGGCAGTATCGAACAGAATGGCAGGGTCACCCCAAACACCGTAGGTACTGCTCATTTTTCTGCTTTGCCAAGTCTTTCCACCGTCTTTGGTATAGTAGTAATCGCTTAAAATACAACCGGCGGCGATATTGTTCGGATTCTTTGGATCAATCGCTATAGATGGCTCGGACTGGCCATAGGCTGCCGACATGAAGTTGAACGGTTTCAATTTTACATTCTGAAAATCAGTCTGAGCTGAAACTTTTACAGTCGAGAATGCAATGAGTATAAGCAGTAAGCAACGCATACGTTAAATTTTAGTTCTTAACCAATAATTACGGAGTTTTTCACCCTGAGTGTCGGTCGTTTTCTTGAAAATAAATTGAGGTTTGAGATAGTCCGTCATGGTTACTGAGACATTCATCAATTTTTCTTCTCTTGAGATCAACAGATCGAACTTTTCGCCCGATTTTAATCCCCCTGTAAATTGTTCCAAAGCGCTTTGATCGATTCGGTAACCGTTACATCCAATGATTTCATCGTTAACGGAAATTCCTGCTTGTTCGGCAGCTGATCCTGAACGAATACCACGAACGAGAACTTTTCCACCTTCCTGTCGCAGAGAAGCCCCAAATGAAGGACGGGCGACACCTGTTTCTTCTACTTGCAACCCAACTTTTTTAAAGGTCTCTTGCAATGGTGCGATTTCCGTTCCGAATACATATTTACGGAAAAATTCATCCATGTCTTCTCCGAGAAAAGCTTCCAGCTCATCCTGAAATTCTTGTTCTGAAAAACCACGATTCAATCCTTTGTAATACTTGTTATACAATACCTGAAGAAAATGATCCAGGCATTTCTGCCCCTTGTATTTGGAAATGATCATCACATCCAGAATTGCAGCGAGCATCTGACCGCGAGAGTAATAGGTCATGGTGGTATTGGAACTGTTCTCAGTTGGTCGATAGGCCTTTATCCATGCGTCAAAGCTGGCATGTGCCACCGGTTGAACTCGCGCACCCACAGATCCCTCGACGTAATTGATCGTACTCTGTATTTTCTGGATGTATTCTGATGGATCCGTAAACCCTGCCCTGACAAGCAAAAGTTCATCATAGTAGGAAGTAAATCCTTCCATTACCCACAACAACGAGGTGTAGTTCTCCTCATCATAGTTAAAGGGTCCCAACTCGATCGGGCGGATGCGTTTTACATTCCACAGGTGGAAATATTCATGTGCAACCAACGACAAAAAACCGATGTATTCTCCTCCCTGGTAGGTCCAACGGTTGACACTCAACGTACACGAATTGGTATGCTCCAATCCCCCTTGACCGTCCACGACATTGTGAATAATGAACGTATAATTCTTATTTGGATTCTCTCCGATCACGCTTGTAGCCGTTTCGACAATATGCGCCATGTCTTTTTTAAGTGCTTTTACATCGTAATTCCCTTCTCCATAGATGGCCACCGTATGATCCACTCCCGCAGCCATGAAATGGAAAACCTCCTGATTTCCGACCTCAATGGGGCAATCCACGAGTTGGTCATAATCATTGAACTTAAATTTGACCGTGCCATCCGAAGCTACGGATTCATCTGCAGGTGTTAGGGAGGTGCTTACTTTTTTGAAATCTTTGTAGGGTTTTACTGTAAGTTCACCCGGCAATTGTTTTTGACCGTCCAAATACATGAAAACACCTGATCCCGAAATAAACCCGTGAGTTAAATCAAGGAAACTTGTACGCACCGAAAGCTCAAAAGAGTATACATCGTAAACTACTTTAACCGTCGAAGCTGAACCTTTTTCAACCGACCATGCATTTTTGGTTCGTTTGCTCACTTTAAGTGGCTTTCCTAACTCATCAAAAGCCTTGACCAAATCAACGTTTTTAGAAAATTCACGCACCAGATATGACCCTGGAGCCCACACAGGCATTTTCACGGTAAGTTGGTTTGCATTAAAACCAGTAAGTACCATTTCCACATGGAAATAATGGTTTTGTGGCTTGGGCATAGATACCTCATATGAGATCTTTTGCGAGAATAAAAGGGTTGGTATGAGTCCAAAAAGAACGATTAGAAGGCGCATGTTCAACGGTTTTGATCAAAGATACATCATTCCAGCGTCCAAAGATGACGGAAAGAAAATTCTTTGGTGTTATAAATTTGCTCAAACAAATGAGGATAATATGCTTTCATTTCAGTGTTCATGAGCTCCAGGGGTACGTCTTCGAAAGTGCCGTAGAAATGCTTGTATTCCATAAATGCTCTTCCCCCGTCATAAGCTTGAAACATGGAGTCGGAGCGTCCATCCCACTCGAGCGGCGTGACACCACTCACACGACAGATCCTTGCATCGAATGCTGGCGTGCATTTCACCCAAATTCCCTCAAGAAACACTTCCACAAAGCCATGAAAAACGATTTCTTCCCTTCTGAGGTAGCGGGTTAATTTTTCTACACCAATGTGATTGGTAACCACGGCATACCCCAATTTAGCGGGAAAACCAAGTTTTCGGAAAAGGGCGGCCAGGAGTATGGCTTTCTCAACGCACCATGCGCGTTTTCGTGTTGCGATGGTAGAGGCGGTCAGAGCCGGTTTTCGAAGATCAAGGTGATATGGATCATAGAGAAATCCATCTCGAACCCTCATGTAAAGGGCTTTTGCCTTTTCCAACGTATCGCTCGGAAGCTCCTGCGCAAAACCATCCAGCAAAGGATGAGAATAATTCAAATATTCTGTTTCCTCCAGGTATTTATTCAGCATGACGAAGTTTTTTCAGGAGGTCTGAAACGGAAATTGAGTCAGAGCTTACGATCACCTTTGCCTGCTGATACATTTTTTTCCTCCTGTCATACCGATCTTTAACAAAATTGCGTAGTTCAGGTTCACTAAGCGATTTTAAGAGAGGTCTGTTTTCATTCTCTAAAAGGAGTCTTCGAATCAGCTCTTTCTCAGAAACATGAAGAAAGATCGTAGTACCGAGAGCATTTAATTGTTCCATCATTCCCGGAATTTCCGGAAGACCGCCCCCCACAGAAATCACACACTCATCTTTATCGAAAAAAGCACGAACCGCATCCTGCTCTAGCTCTCGAAAGTTTTGTTCCCCCTCCGTTTCAAAAATCTGACTAACCGACATCCCTGTTCGTTCTTCAATATATTGATCAGAATCAATGAATTCACGCTCTAAATGAACAGCTAGTGAAGCTCCGAGCGTTGTTTTCCCGGATCCCATAAACCCAATAAGGATAATGTGAGACATGGGGCAAAGTAACGAAAAGACACGCAGGTTTTGTTCAATCTTAAGACGCAATCTTAAAAAAATACAAATCCAATCTTGCCTAAACGAATAATCCCATTATCTTTGCACCCGCAAACGCTCGATTCCGTAGCTCAGCTGGTAGAGCAATACACTTTTAATGTATGGGCCCTGGGTTCGAATCCCAGCGGAATCACTCTGATGAAAGCACAATCCGTAGGATGGTGCTTTTTTCGTTTCAGGCCGAATCTGAGCGTTTTTTTATTGAAATTCTCCTCATCCATAACTTTGCTCAAGTGAGGTCGGAAAGAAAAAAGTACCTGGCGAACGAAGTGAGAAGTGCTCGCACTTGAAGTACGGAAACCCCTATTTTAAGTATGTTATTTTTAATTATAATTAGGGTTTACCCCTATTTGACGCTAAATATGCTTAAATTAACTTTGATTCATGTCGAATGAACTTTTACGCTACACCTTAAGAAAAACTATGGGCAAGATAAGAATTGCTATTGCTGATGATCATGACTTGTTAAGACAGGGCCTAAAGTCTGTTCTAAACGATAAATTCGAAGTTGTTTTTGATGTTCCAAATGGATTAGAATTACTCAGGAAATTAGAAGTTTATACGATAGATATTTTGCTCTTAGATTTAGAGATGCCCGTTATGGATGGCTTTGAAACCTTGACTTTATTGAGGAAATCGCATCCTGAAATAAAATGCCTCATGTTGAGCTATTTCAATGAAACGGATTTTATTGTGCGATCTATCCAGTTAAATGCTAAAGGATTTTTGCCAAAAAACGCTACTGTTGAACAATTAGAGAAGGCCATTATGTGTGTTTCGGAAAAAGGATATTATTTCGATGATGCATTAAAGCATATTATTCCCAAGAAGGAAAAAAACAATTTCCTTTTCACCAATAAAGAAACGGCTGTAATACGGATGGCATGTTCTGGAAAGACAAATAAAGAAATAGCGGAATCGCTCGGAATTTCAATTAAAACAGTTGAAAATCACAGGTCAAGTATTTTCGAAAAAGCAGAAATTAAGAATATTGCACAATTGGTTCTGTTTGCTATTCACGAGGGAATCATTGTAATATAAATATATCTATGACTGGGGGTAAACTCCTATTGCACAGTGTTTTCAACGTCATTAATTTTGTTCCAAACAATATTATTATGGAATTCATCGAAAAAGAATGTACCACTTACATCAACAAAGGCGATGTGGTTTGGCTGAAAAGTGGAGGTCCAGAAATGACTGTTCACTCTGTAGACGAAGAATTAAACTGTATTTGTCTTTGGTTCAGGCATGGAGAAATCCAACGATATACGATCGAAAAGTGTGCATTAACAAAAAAAAATCCGCTCTATTCTGCTGAAAAAAAGATGCTTAACATCTAGTTGGCTTTTTTTTTGATATTTTTTTTCGACCTACCTGTTACATTATTAAAATTTGTGCATTATAGCTTCATAAATCAAGCTTATGAACAAAACTACCAATGCTTCTCCATAGCAGATTGTTGAACTTAAATCTCTCCAAAATGAAAACCAACATTCTCCTTATTTCTGAGCAGTTGCCGTACTTCAAGGCAATTGTTAGAAGATCTCTTCCGTCAAGATATATGCATCTTGCAGAAGACCTTGCACAGGATGCCATCCTGAAAGCTATTGAAAAGGTTCACATGTATGACCCTTCAAAAGGCAACTTCAAAAGCTGGTTATATCGGCTAACACAAAATCTTTGTTTTGATGCCATTCGAAACATGGATCGCATGGAGCTCATTCCTATCTCCGGGAATGTAATGGAGGAACAGTCTAATAAAGACGTAGAGCGTAGCGAGCTTAAACGAATTCGCAAAGCGATGCAATTCTTGTGTGATCGAGACCGCATGCTGATTACTTACCGTTTCATGTTCAACTTAAGTGGGCGAGAAATGGCTCAATTAACAGGAATCCCGGAAAGCCAGATTAACATCTACTTCCAACGGGCACGGATTCGGCTTACTGAATTATGTCGAAAAGCTGCCTGACAAATTAAACATCAGAGAGCCATCCCGATTGGGATGGCTTTTTTTATTTCCGGATTTTTTTGTGCACCCCGATTTCGTTCTTACAAAACTTCAGGAATGAATGAACTGTTTTTGCGATTTCTGTTACGGGCTTCATTTACGAATGGAAAAGAACAATTACCGGCAAAAATTAAACTTTAATCATCAAGATGTCGTCGCATTATCAATGATGTAAAGATGAATTAAACATCTCGTTACTCGATAATTCTCCTGTATCCCAGCACGTTGTTGCTGTCATACATGCGGACATTTACTTCATCATCCTGATTTCCTCCCAAGCAAATAATATTCCCTGTTGCTGGATCCTTTCCAAGGTAGATCGCCACATGACCCTTCCACGAATCTGGATCTTCTCTCCAGAATACTACAATATCACCGGCCGTTGGTTGAGCAATGTGCTCCCCCACATTTAACCAAGATTTTGCAGTCGCTTTTTTCGTAAAAGAAGCACCGGCTTTTTTGGCGCAATACGAAATGAATACACTGCACCATGCGTCTTCATCAGAGGTTGCACTGCGGTTTCCAGATTCCTTAAAAAACATCATAATATTTTTATCATTGAGATCTCCCGGAATCTCTTTCAACCCATAAAAAGCTACGGCTTGCTTTATAAGAGGGTGGGAAAACATCTCTTTACGATAAAAATCACCAAGGTCCATGACCATTTTGAGTTGATTATTGGTCAGAGAGGAATTATTTAAAGATTGGTCTGCGACAATTACAACTTCTTTTTCGGCAGTTTTTGATTCCTTTTTCGGTTGAGGTATCACCAATCTTCTCTTTGCATTTTTAACATAATAGCTCGTAATATCATTCTCCTCTACTCCATTATTGAGCACCTGGACAAAAATCTGCATTCCATCGGATGTCTTGAATATTATTAAGCTCTCCTGATAATTAAGTGGAACAGAGAAAACCGTTTTATCCTGTGCAGAAGCTGTCTTGAAGTTTCTGATAACTTCAGGATCATTGATATTTCCGTTGCAATCGACTTTCTGTTGCTGAACAGAAGAGATCTGAACGTAACCATTAAAAATCAGCTTTAATTCACCGCGAGCAGTTAGCTTTCCTTTCAAAGGCAAAAAAACGGCTCCTTTTGCTCCCTTGTATGTCGGAATAGCATATGGCATTTGCATAAATTGATCGATGTTGACCGGTTCTTCGAGCAATTGATCTTCCGGAAGATCAGGAAAGTGTGTATAAATCATTAAACCAGGATCCGTTTCATTCCAATCCTCACCAAGGAATACATCGAAGAGCTTGCTGAAGTCACCTATCTGAATCCGGTTCCAAGAATGCCTTTTACCCGTTGCACCAACATCAGATGCAGATTTCTTCAGGTATCCATTGACCGGTCTGGCAGAAACATCTGCTGGGTTCAAAAGCTCATTGACACATTTCGAAACACCCAATGAGCTCGCGCTGCGGGCAGATCCTCCGAGAATGTCGGCAACCTCAGTTTCAGTTGCTTCCTCATCAAATTTGATGGAATTACGCAGAAACTCTGTTATTTTTTCAATTAGCTCCCTTTTGGATTTAGTCTTTCTCGAAAAATAGCTTGAAAGAGCTTTTAGGTCAACCATTTCCGCAGCATCAGAATTCCCAACAACAGTTAGAGTGGAAGGATCAAGAAAATAAGGCATATCAAAGGAGGATTTAGACACAGTACGAAGGATGTATGCATCTTTTTTAAAGAGGGATTGCCATTTGTTTGCGTAGGCCTTACTGTTTTCAATGATGTATGTTCGTGAATAACGATCTGTTTGAAAATTAACACCAACGGGATTCAACGCTAGTTTGCCGGAACGGAAGGTATATGTACCGTGGTTTATGGTGACAACTCTCCGAGTCGAATTCTTTGTGGGGGCATATCTTAAATGCTCAAACGTCAGGTCAGAATAAAGTCGAATAAGCTCGGTGTTTCCTGATTTCCCTTTAGGAGAAAATACGTTTCGAAGACTTGCAGAAGGTGTCTTCCATTCAGAGAATGCTAGAATTGGTGTAAATAAGATCAGCGTGAAAATGAACATTTTAATTTTCATATTCCAAAAGATTTTAGGTAAAAACAACGTGATATCTACACTACTTCCTTTTCTGAATATTGTAACAAAAAAAAAGAGGCCGAGGCCTCTTTTATCACACATCATCAACTCAAATGAACCTTGGATTTGATTTGTTTTTCATGCACTTATCGAAGGTTTCGTAATCGTAGCGCTCGGTTTCAAGGAACAATTTCTTAGTACCTTGTTTCTCCATCTGTTTTTCTACCTTGTAAGATGGGACATAAGCGACCTTTCCATCCGGTAAAACTGCCACCAAAGAGAAACGGGTATCAGCGATTGGCAAAGCATTCCACTCAAAGGCATTGAATTTCAAAACGCCATTTTGTTCCTCAAGCACCATGTAGAGCATCACCTTGTTGATGTGAGGTTGCAGTTCATCTTCGAAATCGAAGGTGATATTCACTGTAGCCAGTATACCTGTGCTTTTTAGTTTATCAATGTTGCAAATACCAAATTCATCCATTTGAAAACGATTCAAAAGTCCTTGCTCTTGAAGGAGCCTCGTTTTTTCCAATTCAATATCAGCCATTTCTTTCTCAAATGCCTCCAAATCATTCTTAAACTGCTCCATTGCTGCCTCCAGTTCCTCTCCGGTTAGCAAGGGTGTTGCCCTCACGGTGCAATTTCTAGAAATAATCTTTCCTTTATAGTCGACCGCTTTCAAAGAAAACGTCAATACAAAAGGAGTATTCGGTTCTTCTGGCTGAGTGATTTTAACACTTGTCCAATTCACACTGAAAGCGAATTCTTTATCTTCCCCTGAAGGGATATCGACGAGACGCCATTTGGTGTTTTTGAATGCCCTAGTTAGCTTATTTCCAGCTGTGTTAGTGATCTCAAATATGATATCATCGCTGCCGGGAACAGGATCTACAGGCTTGATGCCGGGATCGGGCAAGACAGCCAAAGCTGAGTCTCTTCTAGTATTTGGAACTGTTTCGAATGCAGCACCATTGTCCCAATTAAGGTCATCAGTCAGAAAATACAGCTTGAAATCTTTATCCGGCGTTATTGCTGACGCGAGCTCCACAGCAACCTCCTTATCTTCAGACACTTTAAGGTCCTTACCATTCTGACTGACACGTAGCTCCATCATTCCTCCCGATGAAAAGAAATCGGTTCTATCCTCTCCGAATTGCATTGGAATCCCACTGTGAAGTATTTCTCCAGGTGTATGGAATTCCCTGAAGCGTGCAGTAACATTTCCCTTTACTTTATTTCCATTTTCATCCACCAAAGCATCTGCTGGAATCACAATATGGGTTCCGGTAGGCATATGCAGCGTGAGTCCATCTTCTGCTTTAAATTTCTTGTGAACGAATGGTATTCGTTTACCCAACGGAGGAAGAATTCCAGGATCATACGCTGTGAGGTAGCGGTAATAGAATATACCTGCAATAGATAAGACCAAAAAGGATGCAGAAAGAATCAACCCTCGTTTTTGTTTTTTATTGGAAAATTTCATGGTTTCAGTTTTTAGTGTTTAACAAGCTCTTTAGAATTCACTCCCAAAGAATAACAATAGAGGTTTCCATCACGGCAATTGACCAAAAGATCGAGCTTGCCGTCAGAATCGACATCCTGAACAACAGGCGTGAACTCAGAAACAGCTGGAAGAAGTTGCTTAAAATGTACCGCTCCTGTATTCTGGCCGACTATTGCGAGTACGGAATTGGACTCAGGTCCGTTTTCGTATACAATCACGTTACAGACTTCTCCATTAAATTTCACTTTATCGTCAGCATATCTTCCATTGCTGCATTCCAAATAGTTGTAATATTCAGTTTTCACTACTTTATTCCATTTATAGTGCGTGAACTTGAACGAATTTAGATCGACGTAAGCATTGTCAAATGTTCCTTCTCCGACAGACGGATTCTGAGACGTTAGAAGCATTTCGCACTTTGGCAATGATTTTTGGTATTTTACCTCCCCTTTAGAATTCAAGCCACGCAGCTCGAAGCCTTTTTCAGTTTTTACCGGTATCCAGCAGACGAAATGATTATTGACTTTGGAAATGAACGGCTTATTTCGTCCCAAAAGCGTTGGATTCTCATCAACAATGTATTTGTATACGAACATCTTTTTGCCCGTTCGGCCGTTAATGGCTTCAATGCTGGAATACTTACTGTTAAAGATCAGATCAGAGGTTCCATCCTTGTTCAAATCCGCAAAAGCAGGCTCTGAAAAATAACAATTATCCATCCCGAAGTAATTGTTAACCTTAAATATAAATCGATTATCACCTGGCCTCCACCCTTTGAATTCGGAGTGAAAATGACTCCAGATTCTGTCACCGTTTTCAGGATTAATTGCAGCTATTTCGCCATTTTCAGTGGCATAGACAAGAACCTCTTTCCCATCGATGGTCAGAGCAACCGGACGATGCTCAATATCACCACCAGAGGGAATTCTCCATTTTACATTTCCGGCTCCATCAAAACAGGTAAGCTCTTCATTATCGCTCCCCGCGTAAAATAGATCACCAATCTTCACAATGCCATTCACATCCATGTCACCGATCTGATCATCCAGAAAATGCCTTGTCACCTTCCCTGAGCTAGCCACAATCTGATAAATCCCGTTGCCATAGTCCACAGCATAATCATTGTAATGACTACCGTTGGAACCAATCCAAATGTACCCACCGGAAATAACGGGTCTCGTTCGATCACTGGTTTGACCAATCTCACATTTCCATTTAAGTTTTAAGCTTTTTGCTACCGGGCGTTCTTTCACCGGGAGCGCAGCAGCAATCCCGAGTAACAGGATTACTGAAATAAGAAGAATTTTAAACATGGCTTTAGAAGTTATTTTTCTTTACTAACCTCCAATGCACGAAAAAATAACACTCAGTGGTGAGTCTGCCAGAAAAGAAGCGTCCCTCCCATTTTCTCATCAACACATCGAAACGATTCAGGAATCAACTTTGGATCAATGTAGTGGGTTACCAGCTTTGCAGGATGTTGAATTGCTGATAATTCATTGTAAACGTGATTTTCATACTCTTCCGCAGATCGTTCATGATCAAAGAAACCAGCCATTCGAGCACTCGATTGGCGGTGTTCGTGAAAAGGATTGAACATGAAAAAGCCATTGAAGAATTGAAAATGAACGTCTAAAATATTTTGGTGTAAAAGATCTAAATTTTCAATTTTAAAGTCTTTAGCCAATTTTTGGGAGATTGAAACCAATTCTTCACGATATTCTATACCGGTGAAGTGTGCATTACCATGAATTAAAGCTCCAATTAAACAAAATTTTCCGGAACCTGAACCGACATCCAGAATCACAGGAGCATTTTGATCTGCAAGAAAATGAGTTGCCTGTTCGATTACATATACTCCTGAAAAATGTTGATCCGCATGCTTTCGAAGAGATTCAGGAAGAAAGGCATCAAATTGTTGATCAGAGGGCAAAATCCCGTTTGTGATCATTTCCCGAATGTGTTGAACAGATTCCATGACATGAAGATAGAAATTCACACCTGAGTAATGCCTATTTGAAATTAGTTTTTACTTTTGATAACAACGCGAGAATGTAGCTTCGATTGGGACAGGCATCTTCGCTACATGGGGATGTAGCTTCCCGATGCTTCGATCGGGACAGGCATCTTCGCTACATGGGGATGTAGCTCAGATGGCTAGAGCGCTTGGCTGGCAGCCAAGAGGTCGTGGGTTCGAGCCCCATCTTCTCCACAGACAGAGCGAGAGTGAGAGCGAAGAGCGTCACTCTCGTTTTTATTTGTTGTTGGGGCGAGAAGTGTATGCCGATCGAAGCATCGGCAAGCCCCATCTTCTCCACAGACAAAGCGAGAGTGAGAGCGAAGTTCGTCACTCTCGTTTTTTTTTACTCAATTACTTTTAATAAGATTCCTATTTTTATCGGTCGAAAGCCATTACACTGTTATGAAATTCAACTACTTTTTTATTCCACAAGGGGCAATAGCCGAGATTACAGAAAATACGTTTAAAGTAACCTACACGGTCGGAGATGAAATTGAACAATTCTTCTTCAATAGAGAAAATTCGGTAATTCTTGATACGGGAAACTTCCTTCAGCCAGGAATCATTGACCATCACCAGCCCAATTGTGGCTATGAAAATACATGCGTTGCTGCTATCGTCATCAATGAGGCAGAAAAATTTATAGGGCATTTAAAAGGCAAAGAAGAAGTCAACATTGTCACACATTTTGTCCCTGACTTGGATGCTCTCATGTCTGTGTATTATACTCAAAGATATCTCGAAGGGCATGCGGTAGATTCTTTGGACCAAATGATCGGTGAATATGTTCATCTCGTTGATTTAGGCAAGCTTGTTCTTGATCCACAGCAACCTATTGGAATTGCTTCGATCTGGTTGAGTTATACTGCTGATGTACCGCTTTCTGAACAAAAGTCACAAAGATTCAATGAGAATTTACTCGAGAAAGGTCTTTACGTGATGAGTCTGATCCATTCCTTTTTACGTTCATGCAACGATCCTAATCCGTGGGACCTCACTGGCATTGAAACTATTGAGGAATTAAAGGAACCTTCGCAACGCATTCTCCAGGATATACTCGCTTATCAGGAAGACGTCAAAGTTTCCAGAAGGGGCATCATCCCGTTGTACAACAATGAATTGAATGGTTTCGATTTAGTCGAAGTTATAATTAGCCGGAATGCAAAAAGTTTTCTATGGAAGTATTGGGTAAGAGGTGATCGGAAAAACACAATTTACGGAAATGGTTTTACCTTTACGTGTTTGCATTCGACAGAAATAAACAAAGCCATTATCAGCACCGACCCTACAAAAGCTTACGATCTTAAAGGCCTCGGTTTGTATATTGATAAGCTGGAAATAGGCAAGCTCCTAGAAAAAGGATGTCCCATAGATGAAATCATCTCCGGTTTAAATGAACAAAAGAATTCAGGTCCAAGACCCGGATTTCATAGAAATGACCCATGGTACGACGGACGTAAGACACACAACTTTACGATCATTGACGCTCCCCGAAGCGGAAGTCTATTGAGCCCTGAAATTATTGATGAAGCGATATTTGCCTTCCACTTGTGGCAGGATCTTGGAAAACGGTTTTCCTTGGAGAGTGTCGATGTTACAACAATTGAAGAGCTTCATTCTTCTTCTGTATTGCCGCTTGAGGAACGACCTTTCTTCAATAAATCGGAGGCAAACAAGCATATTGATCAGGAACTAGATGCGGCAAATCTTCAGTTGTGTCATGAACAAATTACCAACCTCATCGCGATTCCTAGCCATCATGTTTACAATGAAGAATTTGGAACTGAGATTGAAAAGATCTGTGACGAAGAAATTAACGATGTGTTCATTTATAGCGAAAAAATCCGAAGTGCTATTTCCAGTCTTTATTATTGCTCCTATGATCAGGCTCAACAACTAACCAAAGCTGAACACTGGCTGACCGCTCTGTCACATTTCATTGCAAAAGGTTTCAAGTTCTTTTCAAGTGATACCTACCAAAATGAAAAAGAAGAATTTATACTTCACATAAGTGACATGACCTCCTGTTATTTCGCACAGGAATTGCTTGAGAATTGTGAGGATTTACCAGCAAGTGCCTTCGCTACCCTTTACCGACGAGCAAAACCAATTTTCAAAAGAGAAGAATTATTCTACTATTTGTTGCGTTACCAGCAGAATCACAAAAAAGGATTCAAACAAGAAAACTTTCATTTCATCGAAAGATGTATCGACCTAAATGAAAAAGACAGAGAGGAACAATTAAAATTGTTCCAATTACTTATAGAAAATGATTGGGATGTACCCTACTTCGAAGAGGTTCCGATTTATGCATACAATCAAATAAAAAATTACATAGATGATTTGTTTTACCTACATCACACTACTAACCACCAAAATGGGCCCCAGGGAGATGTAAAAGATTTTTTATCCACTGATTACAAACAGATATTCAGTGATGATTTTAGAGAAATTCAGACAGAAGTTTTTGAGAAAATAAAGTTAACCTTCGAAAAAGAGAAAATCTCTCTAATTGAGGAGCTTTTTGGGGAGAGATGTGCCCTTCTGAAAGATGAAAAGTACAAATTACTAAATTCTGTTGCCACGCTCGATAAAGGGTATAGAAAACAAAAAGATGCACTCAGCAAGGTGCTGATAGGAATGGATTTTCAGCGACTTTCCTCCGAAAATTTTAAACATTCAAGAGCTTTGCTTCATGAGCTGGACAGAAGAAATTTCGAAGTCAACGGAGAAAAAATCATCCCTGAAAAATTCATCAAAAAATTAGAGCTTTTTGAAGAGTTGGAAGGACTTAACATGATGTTTTACAGAGCCGGTCGATTTAGTAACTTAAAACATCTGATCGGTCTAACGGGAGAAAACAATTTTACAGATACCTTCAATGAATTGATCTATTCCATTTTCAGATTACTAACCCTGTATACGAATTTCAATGATCAGGATGCCACGGAAGAACAGCTGAAAAAAACGACAGAGCTGCTGGGAATTCTACGACTAAAGCCTTTGGAATCCGATACCTTCAATACACATCAATTACGGGATAAACTTGAGATATTTATTCCTGTTATTCATGAAGAAATCAATACTCCGGTTGAAGATACGGAACTTCAAATCGCAAAATGCTTGTCTCAATACGAACTTATTACAGGACAAAATGGAATTCTAAGTCTGGCAGCAAAGCTTCCTTATTTTTACAGAGTACGGTTTGAAGACCTGTTCAATGGATTTAAGAGGTACTACATAGAGAGGCTAGAGTTTTTTAGGAATGATCTTCAGGCCCTTTTAGATGAGAGCGACAATGGAGATGAAGAAAAGATGACCGAAAGATACATTCAAACCTGCAATGATCTTATAAATGAATCGGTGGCGTTTGACTGGCAAGAGTTGAAAGATATCGTCGACTCAGAGGTTTATGACGAGGAAGTTCGAGCACTCTTTTATGAGAAATACTTTCATTGGCTTCGTTTGAACATTTCCAATTCGAGCAGAGATAAATTATATAAGTACAATTCAGAGGTTCGATTTGCAGAAGGAAGATCTGGCGAGGAAGTTCGAAAAATTGTTCAAAATTTACCCGAGAAAGAAGAAAGTATTACCCTGGAATCTTTGATGGAGGACTTTCAACTAAGCCAGATTATCAAGCACAAACCAACAAAGCTTATTCATAATGCGTATGGCTTTCTGATCGAGCATTTTATCGCAAAATACCACGTGGACAATGTGCGCGACAGTATAGCGAAATTCAGTACAAAATTCCCATGGTATTATCACTTTTTCACAGTGAAAAGGCACCTTCGAACTCTGTTCTTGACACTTATCGGACTGATTCTAGCCGCAGGTGCTTTTGATACTAATTTGTATAACAAGAATACGCAGATGGCTCCTCTCTCAAAGTGGATGCTGGATCACACAGGTCACACGGTTTTTTATTCCTTGGCATTTGTTCTTCAAATTTTTTGGGGAATTCTTATTAGTCTAACTTTTATCATTCCGTTGACCATGTTTATGATGTTCTTGTACAAAAAATATATCCTGAGAGAACGAGAGGAAGAAAGTAGCAAATTGAATTTTTTCAAGTTAATTCAAACAATTGAAGGAAAACGATCACATCTACTTTACATTCCGTTCATAATTCCTTTGTTGATTGTTGTACTACAAATGTCAAGCAAAGACACGATCGAATTGATAAACAAGATAGAGGGATTTAGATTCTTTTCAACGTTTATTTTGGTTGTTGGACTTACCATTCTCGCTGTTTATAACTACGTAAAAGAGAGAAATGAGAACATGTCTGCGAGTTGGTTGATCAAGCGAACAGAACACATGTTGTGGCTACATCTCATTCAGGCTTTCGCAATTTCCATTTTTGTCATTGACTTAATTTTACGTTTTCAAGTGACGGAGAAATCATTTCTTGATGATGACACCGGATTGTATTTCTTAGGAATGTCCAAATACATTCCTATTTCTCAAGGGCCTTTAGATGTGGTCATTATGCCGACATTTACCATTATGATCGCGATTCTGACTTTGTTCTTTAGCTTCTTTATCGAAAGGATCTTCGGAAACAGGGAGTAAAAATCAAATCCTCGCTGCCTTAAGTTTTTCTCGAAGCTCCATCAGAAGTTGACCGAGCACATTTTGACCGGTAAACACACCGTTCACATAGCAAGCGCCCCAGAAAAAAGTACTTCCGCCTCTCTTTTGTCTGGAGCTTACATCTTCATAGAGGTAAGCATCCCCTGTGCCAATCAATTGTTCAGCCAACTGTCTATGTTGTGAAAATTTAAGCCACAAAACATATTTCATATTTTGGACATCCCAATCACTCGTGGGTTCGACGACCATAAAATCCTTGTATTCTGTTTTCTTCGCCTTTCTCTTTGCAATGATGGCGTTAGAAATATTCCTCAGCTCCTCTTTGATTGTTGGGTTTTCAAAACGCATTGCCTGGAACAAACCCTCACTGTGATTCCATTCCCTACCCTCCTCATCGACAATCTGACACGAATACATATTACCCATCCAACCGTAAGGTTCAGCCACTTTATTAAATCCAATTTTCATCTGTATATATTTTTAGAACCCGCTATTAACGAAAAAAGTTGGGAAACATAAACCCCAACAATACTATTTTGGTTCAACATGTATCAAAACATGTCCTAATTCATGAATTTCTTCACGAAGCTTATCCTTGAGTTGATGTGCAAGTGTATGACCTTCCATTACGGAAAGTTCACCATCCACAAGCGCATGAAGGTCCACATGGTATTTCATACCTGCTTTACGAATGAAGCATTTTTCCGTGCCTTGTATTCCCTCCACAGTCAACGAAACTGTACGTATCTGGCTCTCAATTTCCGGATAATTATGTTCATCCATCACCTCCCCCAAGGCAGGTCTGAAGATTTTGTAGGCATTGTAAAAAATAAAGGCAGAAGCAAAAAGTGCAGCCCAATCATCTGCCGAAGCATATCCCTTTCCAAAAAATGTCGCAATAGAAATGCCTATAAATGCTGAAACCGACGTAACGGCGTCAGATCGATGGTGCCATGCATCTGCTTTTAAAGATGAGCTACCCGTTTCAATTCCTCGCTTCATGACGTAACGGAACGAGAATTCTTTCCAGATGATAATCGCACCCAAAACGTACAAAGTCCAGGCAGATGGAAGTGCGTGAGGAGTCTGGATATTATGGATTGATTCAATGGCGATGACCGTAGCAGAAGTTATTAAAAATCCAACAACCACAAAGGTTACCAAGGGTTCAGCACGTCCATGGCCATAGGGATGATTTTCATCCGGAGGTTTATTGGAATAACGGATACCAAATAAGACCAGCAACGAGGAAAACACATCTGCTGTTGATTCGATAGCATCGGCTATGAGCGCATATGAATTGCCAATAATCCCTGAAATCCCTTTTATGACCGCAAGAAGAAGGCTAGACAGAATACTGACAATTACTGTTCGTTGAGCTTTAGTGGTGACTGAATTCACATTCCGAAGATACTTATTTCGCTACTTCGAGCATTCGGGAAAATGCCTCATTGAGAATTTTTTCTGAAGTTGCAAAACAGATTCTTATGTGGCCTTCAGAAGCCGACTCAAACCATTGGACACCACCAGGAACCAGAGCAACTCTTGCAGAATCCAAAGTTGACTTGACAAATTCCTCCGAACTTACTCCTTCCGACAATTTCGGGAAGGCGAGATATGTTGAATCAAAAGAGCAATTGATTAGCAACGGATGTTCCTCCATGAACAGATGTACAAGTTTTTTCATTTGAGTTAAATGAACTTTGAACTCGTCCAGCCAGTATGAAGCATTTTTTAAAGCTGCTGTTCCGGCTGCCTGAGAAAGTATTGGTATTCCAAAAGCAGTTGTTTTGTGTCCTGAAGCTTCCAATACGTCCATAAATACCTCATCAGAGGGACATAGAATGTATCCAATCCTTAATCCTGCAAGACCAAAGTTTTTAGATAGGCCGGATACTACCATTTTCTTTTTGAAGTAGTCAAATGAAGCATCAAAAAGACTGGTAACAGGGCCTTCAAAGGTTATATCTGCCCAAATTTCATCGGAAATGATCCACAAATCATGTTTCAGAGCAAAAGCAATTAAATCACTCAAATAGCTTTTAGTATATTTCTTACCGAGAGGATTGTTTGGATTGCAGATTAAAATCGCCCGCGTATCTTTTCGTATGAGTTGCTCTAAATGTTCGATTGATAGCTCTGCGGTACTCTTGTCTACCTTACATGTAATCACCTCCGCTCCTGCAGCTTCGACAGACTTCCTGAATAAAAAATCAACAGGATCAGGAATAATTGCGCTATCTCCAGCTGATAGAACAGATGATGCCGCTATGAATAACCCATGCGCCGCACTGTTCACAGGTAAAATGAATTGAGATTTTACTGTGGAATTATAATTGACAGAATACCATTGTGCTATGGCCTCCTTAAATTCAGCATTTCCCTCAGGCGAACCGTACGAAAAATAACCTTCTCCTGTAAAATGCCGAATTTCCTCCAATATTTCCTTCGCCACGGGAAAATCAGGATCTGCAGCAGTCAAGGGAATAACATCCGGATCCGTTACTGCCCACCTGTAATTGAACGCTCTTTTGCGAAGAACATCCATATTTACGCGATCGTCCGAAAATAACCCCATGATCAATGAATTGTTAAAGGTAAAGTGTACATTTTTGTATTTGGTAAATTTAAAAATTCACTCACCAACTGATCGCCGTCGTTGATGTAAAAATCAATTATATCCCTGCGTTTATTCTCATACTCCTGAAATAGCTGAGTCATCGACGCATCTCCATTATCATTTGTAAGAATTGAGAGCAACTGTGCAACATCAGCTAAGGCTGAGTTAGCCCCCTGACTTGTCAGAGGGATTAAAGGATGTGCCGCATCACCCATAAGCAAAACATTATCAGAATGATACGATGCAATATGATTCATACGTTGTGATATCCATAAAAATGCAGTCTCAAAATCACTTCGCCGAACGAGCTCGACAGCATGAGCCGGGAATTGCTCAATCGATCGAAGCACATAAGATTTTAAGGCTTCGGGATCTTTTTCTTGAATCGGATCCAAATTATGATTGAACTGAAGAAACCAAACAAATGTCGTATCAGAGAGTGGAATAATTCCCATTGCTTTTCCAGCATTAACATCCACTATTTTAAGAAATTCATCCTTAACAAAAGGTAAATCATCCGTTTCCACGATACAGACTATCTCTCTTTCGCCAACAGGCTCCAAGACACATCCCGGAAAAAGAGAATCTCTTACCAATGACCGAAAGCCATCCGTAGCCAAATATGCATCTGCCTGACAGTACGTCCCATCCGAAAAAACTACAGATTTTGAATACGCGTGTTCTTCAAACCCAGTAAATTCTTTGCCGAAATTTATATTCTCAGCCCCAATATTCGATTGAAAAAGCTCATGAAGATGATCCCTTCCTATTGCAATACAATATTCAAGATGTTTCGTATACAACGTATCTCCATTAGGAGTAATTGCACGAAAAAGATTCATGTGATTGCCATATTTCAAGATCTGATTTCTGAATCCAAATGCCTCCAAAGCATCCATTCCATTTTTCAATATTAAAAATCCAAATCCTTTGTTTTCAAAATTATGGTATCTCTCAAATAAGGTGGAATCAAAGCCCAATTTTTCCATTGAGAATTTTAAAAATCCACCGCAGATTCCTCCACCTATAATGGCAAATTTTTCCTTTCGATTTGTTTGTTTAATAAGATAGGGCGTTTCATTCAATCGAAAATATTCAAATCCCCCCAGCTCCTCTCGGATCAGCTCTCCGCGGTCATAAGCAGCAATGAGATCGTTTCTTAAATCAAATTCTCTCTTGCCGGTTACAACTAAAAATTGTCGAAATGAAAGCCGATTTACATGTTGTAAAATTTCATTTACACTGAATTGGGCATCACCTCTAAGTTTCAAATCAGGAAGCAATTCCAAAATGTACTTTTCTAATTTATCAAGCACATTTTCGAAGAGTTTCGAATCATTTATGTTAAGAATTTTTCGTTGTTCCCCACTAGCGTTTTCCAAGATTAAAGACGGAAAATGCTTCACACCATGCGCTTTTTTCTTTTCCAAAGCTCTTTCAAACAGATCCTGTGCCTCGCCGTTGTCCATGTGTTCGTTGAACAATTGCATATCCAATCCTGCATCTATGGCGCACGTCGTAATTGCTGCTTTCGAAGAAAGATCCTTACCGCAGATAAATAGAAATTCGCGAAAATTATGTAGCAGATGTCGGGCTTTGTTTTCACTCTCAAGCAATGCGGCATAATACGCACGACATGCCAAATACGATGTTTCAACGGTTCCATTTTCCCAAATGGACGCATCAATGCAAGCACCAAAACGCTTGGATTCTGATTGCCAGAGGGATTTAAGAAAAGACCGATTATCATAACGAATATCTATTCTTTCCATCCTGTCCCATGACTCTAGAAGGCCTCCCATAGAAAATTCAACGGATACATATGAATTGTATGTCATTAAAAAACGGAGAAGGTAGGGCTCGAAGACCCAACAAGTAGAACACAACGGGTCGGTGTAATAGATCAATTTGATCCTTTCATTCTGAGGTTTCATTGTAGTAGGAGGTAATTTGAACTAAAATTATAAATTATTTCAATTCAATGTTGCGTTTGATAGTCAATAATTGAAATAAGTCCAAATATTGCTTTCAGGAACCGGTGCCAAAACCTTCAGCTTATCTTTAGATATGGGATGGATTAGCTCTAATTCTCTGGCATGCAGATCAATTGAACCGTCTGGATTCGGTCTTTTTGCACCATATTTAACATCTCCTTTAATGACAGAACCGATTGTTGAAAGTTGACACCGTATTTGATGGTGTCTGCCCGTTTCTAATCGAACTTCAAGCAAAAAATACTTCTCCGAAGAAGCGATCAACTTGTAATGTAATATGGCTTTTTTTGTACCTGGAGACTCGGTGCTTGAGGCAAAAGAACGGTTTTGCTTTTCATTTTTCCGCAAATAATGAATCAATGTGCCTTCCTCAGGGTCTGGTCTGCGTTCTACGATCGCCCAATAAAGCTTATTCGTTTCCTTTTCCCTGAATTGCTTATTCAACCGTTCGAGCGCCTTACTTGTTTTCGCAAAAACCACAGCTCCTGAAGTGGGGCGATCCAAGCGATGTACAACTCCGCAAAAGACATTCCCAGGTTTATTGTATTTAACCTTCAAATACTGTTTTATTCGATCGGGCATTGTTTCATCGCCCGTTTTGTCACCTTGTACAATCTCTGAAGACCTTTTATTTACAACGATCAGGTGGTTATCTTCAAAAAGGATGTCAAGTTGCATGGTTCAACGATCAATACTGTTCCTTCTGGTTCGGAAAATCGCCTGACCTCACATCTTTGATATATCGCTGAAAGGAATCCATCATCTGATCATAGAGGTTGTTGTATTTTCTTAGAAATCTCGGACTGAACTCGTTGTTTATCCCAAGCATGTCATGAACCACTAGCACCTGACCATCTACTCCTGACCCAGCACCAATGCCAATGATTGGAATCTGGACCGTTCTAGCAACCTCTGTGGCCAATTCTGCAGGTATTTTTTCAAGAACGATTGCAAAGCAACCTGCCTCCTCTAATGCTCGTGCATCTTGCTTCAAACGCTCAGCCTCTTCATCTTCTCTTGCACGAACCACATACGTCCCGAATTTATAAATGGATTGTGGTGTAAGTCCCAAGTGCCCCATGACAGGAATACCGGCTGTCAAAATTCTCTTCACCGATTCAATGATCTCTGTTCCCCCTTCCATTTTTACGGCATGAGCTCCGGATTCCTTCATAATCCTGATCGCACTCGAAAGGGCTTCTTTGGAATTCCCCTGGTAGGAACCAAAAGGCAGATCAACCACGATCAGTGCCCTGTTTACAGCACGAACGACTGAGGAGGCATGGTAGATCATTTGATCCAGAGTAATAGGCAAAGTTGTTTCATGTCCGGCCATGACATTCGATGCAGAGTCACCCACGAGTATCACATCAACACCAGCAGCATCTATGATTCTGGCCATCGAAAAATCATAGCCCGTAAGCATAGATATCTTCTCTCCCGCAAGTTTCATTTCCTGAAGCGTGTGAGTTGTAACCTTTTTGACATTTTTATGAACGGACATAACGTTGTATTTCAGCAAAAGTAGAAAAGAATTTCTTGAGACATCAGATACCGGGCATCTCCTTACCAATATGTATGATTGCATCCCCTTTGTAAACAACGGGAGATTCATTCACACAGATTATATAGCCTGACATGGAAGCCCTTATTTTTCGTTCATATTTTCCAAAAGGATCTGTGATCATTGCAATTTGTTCTCCTCTTTTAACGTAGGTACCATTCTTACGTTCTACCTGAAACATTCCGGAATTGGGAGAACGCATCCATTTACTTTCTGAGAGAACAATGGGCGACCGTTCATTCGTATGATCCAGTTTAATTTTTTTTACTCCAAGGTGGTTCAGGATCCTCTTAACTCCACTTATTCCTTCCTCAATGACCAATTTATCCATACTGTTTGCTTTCCCACCTTCAAACAACAACATGCGTTTCCCACGTGCTCGTACTGCCTCTCTTACTGTTTTGGAAATATACGATGAATTAAGAATGAAGGGAGGATTAAAGATCTTTGCCAATGTAAAGCTCTCTTCATCAGACAACACACAACGAATTTGCGGGTAATTGCTTCGTTGAGCTGCACCCGTATGAAAATCAATAATATAATCTACGTGAGGCGCGATCTCTTTCATAAAATGATAGGCAAACTGTGATGCCAGAGAACCTGTCTTTGTTCCGGGAAAACTTCGGTTAAGATCCCTTCCATCTGGAAGTTCACGCTTCATATTGAGAAAACCAAAAATGTTGAAAACTGGCAAACAGATAATTGTTCCTGTGTCCGGAATGTGCATTTTATCCTGAATGAGCTTGCGTACGATCTCCACACCATTGATCTCATCCCCATGCAGTCCGGCCATCAGCAAAACAGTTGGTCCTTCCAACTTTGCGCGACGAACAATGACCGGCACCTGAATAGGCGTTCGTGTATGTAACATGGCTACATCAAGATTCAAGTCCACCTCTTTGCCGGGATGAATCTCCTCGCCAAGAATGACAAATTTTTTCTGTCGCATATCAGCGTTTTACGTTTCGTTCAATGTATTCAATAATTCTTCCCGCGATATCGTTTCCTGTCGTTCGTTCAATCCCCTCTAATCCCGGAGAGGAATTCACCTCGAGAACCAGTGGACCTCGCTCAGACTGGAGCATGTCAACACCAGCAATTCCCAATCCAACGGCTTTAGCTGCAAGAATAGCTGTGTATTTTTCTTCGACACTTAGTTCTATTATCCTGGAGCTTCCTCCACGGTGTAAGTTAGACCTGAATTCCCCAGGCTTACCTTGACGTTTCATCGCGCCAACCACCTCACCATCAACAACAAAAGCACGTATATCTGCACCTTTTGCTTCCTTTACGAATTCCTGAACTATTACGCGAGCTTTTAATCCGTTAAATGCTTCAAGAACAGATTGAGCAGCATTCTGATTCTCCGCCAATACAACACCCAACCCTTGGGTTCCTTCCAAAAGTTTCAACACAACAGGTGCTCCACCCGCCGACTCTACCACGTGTTCTACATTCCGTGAATAATTGGTAAACACAGTTTTAGGCAAGCCTATACCCTCTTTTGACAATACCTGTAAACATCTGAGCTTATCTCTGGAATGTACAATTCCTCTTGAGCTAACCGCGGAAAATACATTCATCATCTCAAACTGTCTAACAACAGCGGTACCAAAGAAAGTTACAGAAGCACCTATTCGCGGTATAACGGCGTCAAAACCGGTTAAGTATTCACCACCGTAATACAATGATGGCCCCTTTTGCTCGATCTCAATATTACATCGGAGATGATCCACAACTTGAGCATCATGGCCACGTTCTTTCGCAGCATCAATCAATCGACGGGTAGAATACAAAGTTGGGTTTCTGGACAATACAGCAATTTTCATTACGCTAATTTTATTTTAGAAGTGAGATCAACCTTTGACGGGTCGACTAAAAATCGTTTATTCAATAATTTTCTACCCAATAATATGGGATATTTCATGCCATTTCGTCTCGTCAGAGAAAAATCCGTTGTCCAAAGCTTACCGGCAAGATTGATACGCATTTTTACAAAATATCGCATTTGTTCCTGACCCGTTGAACTTTTTACCTTTTTGTATCTGAAAGAATCAAAAAACACATAGTTACCGGTGAAAGCGGGATGAGAATTGTCAAAAAATAAGACCTTCAATTGCTGCCCTCCATTGTGTTCGGTAATCTCGCATTCCGTTACATGAATACTCGAGGAATAGGCACCAGTATCTACTTTGACCTCTATATTTTCGGCGTTAATGTCTGGAAAAGAAGCCCTTTCCCTACGTCCAATGATGAGCTTTTCACGTTTCATGGTATCTGTTAAGCGCTATAAATCTACATTAAAGGATGAATTTTCATCACACTACAAACAAACAAAAAAAAACTTAGCAGTTTTAGCTGTACTAAAATCTTTTTTACGTAATATTGCACCCCGATATTTCGGAAATCTGAATCAAAAGGTATGGATATTATCAGAGAAATTAGTAGTGAATTAATGGAAATCAAAGAATTTCCAAAGTTCAAAGCAGGTGATACAGTAACCGTTTCTTACAAAATCAAGGAAGGTAACAAAGAGCGTATCCAGCAGTTTCAGGGAGTTGTGCTACAACGTCGAGGAAGTGGTGTGACTGAAACCTTCACTGTAAGAAAAATGTCAGGAAACGTTGGAGTTGAGCGTATCTTTCCAATTGCTTCACCCTTCATTGATGAGATCGCTGTAAACAAAAGAGGTTCCGTGCGTAGAGCGCGTATTTTCTACTTCCGTGAACGTACAGGAAAAGCAGCTCGAATCAAAGAGAAAAGAAGTTTTACACACTAAGAGTTTAGTAACCAATAGCACAAGGCTTTTCGAATACGGAAAGCCTTTTTTATTTTTGGATAGTGGCAAAGAAAAAGCGAACTACTTCCAAAAAACGGAAATCATCCGGCTCTAACTGGAGAAGAAATGTTTGGGTTTCTTTAATAATCCTTTTTGTTTGTGGTGTCGGCGCCATGGGAATATACGTTAAAATGAAAATCGATGAAGCCAGAAGTGAGATTTTAAAAGCGCAAGTGCGCAGGTACATTCCATTTGGCTTTAACTCTTTTGGCATTGATATTTCCCACCACCAAGGCGACATTGACTGGAAAGCGCTCCTGAAAGAAAACCACTACGACACCGTGATTCATTTCGTTTATTGCAAAACATCTGAAGGCACGAATGTGCTGGATAAGCGTTGGAAGGACAACCGAAAGCAGCTGTTAAAGCTCCAATATCCACATGGCGGATACCATTTTTTCAGAACAAGCGATCCGGTACTTCAGGCAGATTTTTTTCTAAAACACTGGCAACCAAGCGATGTTGATCTTCCACCGATGTTAGATGTCGAATATGAATGTGCAGGAAATCCCGATCTCATTAAGGACATGCAAACCTGGCTGGATATTGTGGAAGAAAAATCAGGAATAAGACCCATTATTTACACCTCACTTGACTGGTACAAAAACAAATTCCAGAATGAGTTCAAAAAATATAAGTTCTGGGTTGCATCCTACAGCAGAAAACCAGAAGTTATCGATCTGGACGATCGGATCATTCACTGGCAGTTTTCAAGTAAAGGAACATTCCCAGGGATACGTCACAGTGTGGACATGAATGTATCCAAAGTACTTATTCAGCCGTAAATTTTAGAGTTTCTCGATTACGAAATCCGTGCGACGGTTTTTGGCTCTATTCTGATCAGAGGAGTTGGGAACCTTTGGAGCGGATTCGCCAAAACCTTTTGCATTCAATCGATCTTCTGAAATTCCTAGAGAAACGAGGTATTCCTTTACGCCCTTAGCACGACTGTCAGACAGAGCTAAATTCAATGCATCATCTCCCTGGTCATCTGTATGTCCCTGGATTGCAACCTCAATTGAAGGATTCTTTTCAAGAAATTTGGCAAACCCTTTAAGGATGAATTTAGATTTCTCAGTCAATTCAGCTGAATTTGTTGCATACAAAATATCGTTGATTGTATAAGCCTCCCCCACCTTTAATGGCTTCACATTCAAATCATTATTTTTAATTACCACCTGTTCCTTTTTCACTTCTTCCTTGGAAATAAGCTTCGAATCGAACGCATGCCCGTCTTTCTGAACTGTGATCATCACATCCTGAGGCTTACTTAATTTTACCACGGTGGCATATTTACCATCGTTGCCATTCACTTTCACTTTAGAAACTTCTTCACTTCCTGAATAGGAAATTTCGATGGTCGCATCTGTTACCGGTTCGCCCTTTTCATCTTTCAGCTCCCCTTTAATGATAGCGACGGGCTTCGGACGTGCCTCTTCATAAAGCTCAAACGAGTAGATGTTCCAGTTTCCTCCCATTCTTGAAGAATAATATGCTCTTTTTCCATCTGTTGAAACGAACAACCCAAGCTCATCCTCTTTACTATTTATCGGATAACCAATGTTTTTCGGCTCCAACCACTTGCCATTTTCCTCGCGAACATAGAAAATATCTAAACCGCCAACACCTTTTCTGGTCGAACTTGTAGAGGAAACGAAATACAAGGTTTCACTGTCCTGATGCAAGAAGGGACTCTTATCTTTTCCATCGGTATTAATTTCGTCAAAGGGACGGGCTTGACCCCAGGATCCATCTGAATTTCGTTTTGAAATAAAAATGTCGTTATCTCTTGTGGAAGGTCGGGAGGCTGTGAAAAAGAGTGTCTGACCATCCGATGAAAGAGAGGGCTGAGCCTCCCAACCATCAGGTGTATTAATTCCCGAACCCATATTCTTCAATGGTGACCATTTAAAATCATTGCCCCCCTCTCCGGTGCGTTCAAATGTCGTTATATACAAATCACAGTTGTTGTAATCGCGTTCACCAACTTTTATTTTTTTGCACGCACAAATGATCATTTCCTTATTGTCCACAGACAGCGTTGCCGAACCATAATTTGAAAATGTTCCGTCATTAAAGGGTGCTTTCAGCGCCTCACCTTTGTCAAATTCGGCTTGTAAATCGGGACGTTGAGAAAAAGTGAATTCCTCAATCGTCATGGCATCCTTATAGCGCTCATCTCCAAGATTTGCCTTGCTTAACTTACGCGTATAAAAAATCAGCTCGTTGTCAGGAGAGATCATTGGGAAATACTCATCATTCTCTGAGCTTACATTTTTAACGATCGTAGATTCAAAAGGAACAGCATTGGTCAATAGATTCTCTTCATCCTGCATCTCCTCCAGTACCTCTTTGACATCCTTTAATTTTTTGTCATAATCTGCCGGATAGCGGTTATTGTCTGAATTTTTGTATTTCGTAAACTCCTTAAACCATCGAATAGCCTCTGCTTTATCTGTTTGACTGTAATTGATGACCCCTAGGTAATAGAAACAATCTGCATGGTAATCTGAACATTGTTCGAGGGTTTTTGCGAACATTTCTTCTGCCTTGATTAAACTTCTGTCTCCCAGAGCATTTTTCTGTGTCTCATAGTATTTCATCCCTGAATTATACGCATACATGGCATACTCAAAATACGGGGTTGCATTATCCGGAGCAGCAGCAATGGCTGCGTTGAAATTATCCACAGCTGTTTTTGCATCGGATGAATTTACGGCCGTTTCAATCAGTTTAACAACTTTCTTAGGGGGCTCAAGACATGATTCGTCTTCCTGCTGGGCAACAATTAGAGGAGATTGAGCGATTAAAACTACAGTTAGTAAAAAGTGAATGTTCTTCATATATTTTTTGACTATCCGGCACATTTCAAATACCATACCCAAAGATTTATAAGTCGCAAAGGAATTCAAAGTTACATGTTAAACCTGCTTGAAATCAGGATAGTTTTTAACAGCATAGTATTAACATCAATGGAGCGGTTTGTATAAAGTGTCTTTTAACTATTTTTAGCAAAAATTCCTCGCTATGCGTTACCTTAAAATTGCTTTCGTTTGCTTGCCCTTCGCTCTTGTAGCACAGAAAAAATCAACCCCTGAGGTTAAACCCATTTTTGACGAAGGAACACTGTCCGGAATCAGCTTCAGAATGGTAGGACCTGCATTGACCTCTGGCAGAATTGCAGACATTGCTGTTCACCCAATTAAAAACGATACGTGGTATATTGCAGCGGCGAGTGGCGGAGTATGGATGACTGAGAATCACGGCACCACATTCAACCCGATTTTCGATTCCTATGGATCATTTTCCACGGCTTGTGTAGAGTTATCACCCAGCAATCCAAACACGA
>JAJTDX010000095.1 GCA_021298235.1 Cryomorphaceae bacterium
CGGATTACATTATTTTGGAATCGACTTATGGAGATCGCATCCACTCCCCGGAAGATGTTAAAGAAGAGTTGCTTCGAGTGATAGAAGACACCCTTGATAGAAAGGGGATATTGATGATTCCGTCGTTTGCGGTAGAGCGCACTCAGGAACTCATTTACATACTTCATGAACTAAAGGAGGAGGATAAACTCCCGAAGATTCCTATCTATTTGGATTCTCCCATGGGTGTGAACTCCACCAATGTCTATAATAACTATGCTGATTGGCAGAATATTTCACATTATGATTTGACGCGAATGTATGAAGACATCATCTTCATTAATAATTTCGAACATTCAAGAAGTATTGTGTCTGATAAATCCCCAAAGATAGTCCTTGCAGGCAGTGGGATGATGGAAGGCGGACGCATTCTCCATTACCTGAACAACCACATTGAGAACGACCGAAATACTCTTCTATTTGTAGGTTTCCAGGGTGAAGGAACAAGAGGACGTGCCATAGTGGAGGGTAGCCAGGAAATAAAGTTTTTTGGTGAATACCGGCAAGTAAAATGTCATATTGCAACCATTTCATCCTTATCTGCTCATGGAGATCAAATGGAAATGCTGGATTGGCTGCGCAATTTTGAAAAACCGCCAATCAAGATTTTTTTGAATCATGGTGAACCGCATCAAACCGATGCTTTACGAGTAAAAATTGAAACAGAACTGGGTTGGGAGGTTGAGATCCCAGCATTGAATTCGGAATATACATTAAGCTAATCCCTTTATGAATACCTTTCGCACTTTAGAAACAATTGATATCGATTATTTTAGAAGTATTCTATCCGACAGGTGTTGTGTGAGCGAAGAAATACTTGCTGAATATGGCCATGATGAAACTGAAGACCTGGTTTATCTGCCAAATGTTGTGCTCAAGCCAAATTCTCCACACGAGGTTTCATCAATTCTAAAATACTGCAATGAGCAAAATATAGTGGTTACTCCTTCAGGTGCACGAACCGGATTGAGCGGAGGTGCATTGCCGATATTTGGCGGTGTTGCCCTATCAATGGAAAAATTCAATCGTATTCTGGATATCGATGAGAAAAATCACCAGGTTATTACTGAACCAGGAGTAATTACCCAAGTTCTTCAAGATGCCGTTAAGGAAAAAGGGTTGTTCTATCCTCCGGATCCAGCCAGTAAAGGCAGCTGTTTCATCGGAGGTAATGTTTCTGAAAACTCAGGTGGACCCAAAGCAGTTAAATATGGTGTCACCAAAGATTATGTCCTCAATCTTGAAATAGTGCTACCTACAGGCGAAATCATTTGGACAGGTGCAAACGTACTAAAAAATGCTACTGGTTACAATTTGACGCAACTAATGGTGGGCTCCGAGGGAACCCTGGCTGTGATTACAAAGATCGTATTGCGATTGATTCCCCATCCTACTCAGAACCTATTAATGCTTGTCCCATTCTTTGATGCAGGAAAAGCATGTGAAGCCGTTGCTGCCATCTTCAGAGCAGGTATCACCCCGAGTGGACTTGAATTCATGGAAAGGGATGCCCTAACATGGACCCAGGAATTCACTGGCGATTATTCTATAAAAGTCGCCGATGATCATGCAGCACATTTATTGATCGAAGTAGACGGATTTGACCTAGAATCCCTTGTGTCAGAATCCGAAAAAATCATGTTGATACTAGATAAATTCGAAACCGATGAGGTCCTTTTTGCAGAGAGCGAAGCGCAAAAAAACAGTCTGTGGTCCATGAGAAGAAAAGTGGGAGAAGCAGTAAAATCGCAATCCATCTATAAGGAAGAGGATACTGTTGTTCCACGCTATGAATTACCAAAACTGTTGCATCACGTTAAATCAGTTTGTGAAAAATATGGATTGCATAGTGTGTGTTACGGACATGCAGGAGATGGTAACCTCCACGTAAACATTATTAAAGGTGAACTCTCAGATGAAAGGTGGGAAAATGATCTGACTATAGCCATTCGTGAGCTTTTCACCGAAGTGGTCAAACTTGGTGGAACTTTGTCGGGAGAACATGGAATCGGATTAGTGCAGCAATCGTATATGGATATTGCTTTCGATCCAAAAAGTCTTGACATCATGCGGCATATCAAAAGAGTGTTTGACCCGAACAACATATTAAATCCCGGTAAGATATTTTGCTAGTTATTCAGGAAGTTTAAATTCCCTGACTTCATTTGTTGATAGGTTCTGGCCAAATAGGCAATCATTATGCGCATCGCATCGAATGCTTCTTCTGTTTCGGCACTGATCTCCCTTTTCTGGAGTTTAAGGAGCAACTTCATGTACAATGCGTGAAATATGATCTCGATGTGATTCTTATCCTTCAGGTTAGATCTTTCCTTAAACTCCTCTATGTATGGTGTCGCAGATTCAAAAACAGCACGGTATTTCTGATCATTCGCCATGTTGAGCAAGGTGTTGTGTAAATAGGACAACTCAACAAGAATATCCCGAAGATCATGCAGATGTCCTTGCTTATCTATACGCTGTGACTTCATCTGAGCAATTAAGTCACGGTACCAATCTCTATATTGCTCAATGAATGAGTTATCAGGAAGTTGAGGCCGAACAAAATTCTCTATGATCAACTCCAAGTCGAAATTATATGCACGTATCAAATCCTCAATCTGATACATGTATAACACATACTCCGCGATGTTCTCGTTGAGTTTCTGGCGAGCGATCAGCATTTTACTTTTTAATATCTTTTTCGATCTCTACTTCTCGCTGGTTAAGGTATTCCGTGAACTCTTTCGTTACGTCCATCGTAGCATTTATATAATTGATCTGCCCCCCCTGACCGTGAATCAACAGAATGTCTATTCCATTTTCTTCACTAAATTGCTTACCGTACGTTTCAATCTTCTTACGGATTGCTTCCAGCTTATCGATCGTTTCCTTTTCAAGACGGGCGCCTTCTGTTTGCTGGTATTGCACGATTTCAGCTTCCATTTGTTGTGCACGTTGCTGAATCTGCATGGCTTGATTTTCGGAAAGTTCATTATTCTGAAGTCTCTGATTATTTCGAATGATGAATTCCTGGTATTCCTTTTGGCGACGCTCCAATTCACTCTCAAATTTCTTTTGTCGCTTGTTTACAATATCTTCCTGCTCCTTGAAAAAATTGAATTGAACCTTTAAAGAGTCGCTATTGTAGAAGGCGATCTTCAATCCTTTCATATCCCTAATTTCAACTTTTGGAGTGGTATCAACCTTCGCTTTATCTTTTTGTCCACAGGAAACCATAATGATAAACAACAGAGGAACTGAAAAAATGATAACTTTATTCATATAACTAATTTTTAGTGTTTTTCTGATTGAACGCCATTTCCCAATCAGAGCGCATCTCAATAAACCGCTTCAGACTGTTACTCAAAAGTTCTTTAGTGAGCATATTCTCAACTTCTTCAATAGAATAGACATCTATCTCGCCAATCTTAAAAATCTGCTCGAATTGGCCTAATTCGATCTTAACAATGTACTTTGCATTGTAACTCATTATCTGAATCTTGTATCTATCGTGCGGTATATCCTTTAAAACTCTCATGGCTGTAGTGACAAAAATAGCAGAATTCCAGCATAGATTGAGGAGTAAATGAAAAAAGCATCTCTTCTGAAGATGCCCGACTTTTTTGTATTTCTAAAAGTTAGATGGCCACAGCGATGTCAGGATCAACATATTCTTTGAATACAAATGGCACTTTCACCATATACGCATAATCCTGCCCAACTTCGTACATGTCCTCATCCGTTTGACGATAGAACCATTCAACATGAACATCCTTTCCTTTATCAGAAAGTTCGTTAAGCTTGTACAATAAGAAAAGTATCCTTTTAGAAGACGAAATGTTAAAGTATTCAAGATCGATCTTAATGACGGTTGATTTTAAAGGATGTAGCAAATACGATTCAAACCAATTCAGAACAGGCAACCAAAACTCGTCAGGGTTATCAGGAATAGAGCGTCCCTTAATTTTCATAACACCACTATTACCGTTGAAATGGATAAGAGGGGTTTGAGGGGTAGCATTTATAAACAATTCTTCCATCGATTGTTCTAAATTTATAGTGCAATATGCATCGTTTTATTCGACATTGAAAATAAATTCTACCAAAGCTAGAATATGAACGATGAATCCAATTTAATACAGGCTAAATATGCTTATTATTTTTTAAATAGTATCTTTTATTGATTAAAATGTCCTTCTGATAAAATATTCAGCTAATTCTTCGATTGGTCGTTCGATCACTTTATGCAACTGAAGACCTTTCATTTTGAGAACTTTTCGTAAAATATTCTGATGATGGAATGCATAAGATCCAACGAAAGAAACATCTTTCAATTCAGGTATTTTTTGTAGATATTGTTCGACGAATTCTACAATATTTTGTTCATGAATTTGAACTATTTCATTAAATACCGAAAGTTCATGAGTGCTTTTTGCAATTCCCGCAATAAATTGTTTACCCTGAGGTCCGTATACTTCGGCCATTATCTCTTCCCTTTCTCCCAGAATTTCTTTTAAAGAGTGTGAAAGTTCTATGGAAAAACAGTCTTTTATGTAATTGTGAAGTAACTTTTTACCGAATGCATATCCACTTCCCTCGTCTCCTAGCAAATAGCCAAAGCCGCCATAAACCTCCTTCACACTTTGACCTTCTATTTTAGCAGCCACGGAACCCGTTCCCAAAATGCCTATTACACCATCCTCATCTCCAAGCAATGAATAAGCGGCGCCTATAAGATCAGATGAAATATTCACTCTTTCTATGTTCCAGGTTGTGAATGCCTTTTCAACGAGTTTTCTATTTTGATCCTTCAAGCATCCTGCTCCAAAGAAATGTACTTCAAGATCATATATTCTCGTGTAATCCAGCCAATTTTTTGCTTGTTGGCTGATCCACTGATCACTCATGAGATGCGGGTGATAGGATGCCGTTTGAAAATAATGTCGGTTTCCTAATTGGTCAATCAGACACCAATCCGTTTTACTTCCCCCACTATCTGCGATCAGTAACGCCTTTTTCATTGTGGAAAAATAGGCAGAATTTTTCTTGAAGTCCGAAAATTTACTACTGAAAACAATCAACTTTCTATATGTTTATTTAGAATGAATCTAAAATACCTTTTTTAAGGTATTGATGATCCCCAATTATCCCTTCAACTTTGCATGGTTAATTGAGCTTGTTATGAAGTTAAATCTATTAGTGCTGATTTTATTTCTTTCATCCGGATTATTTGCGCAGCAAAATGAGATAAAAGGAACAGTATATCTCTCCGACAGCATAACACCTGTATCAGGAGTGACCATTATTTTAGACAAAACAAACCTTGTGGAAATAACCAATTCGTCGGGGTCTTTCCTGTTCCCGGAACTTTCTGATGGAGAATTCTTAATAATCATCAGCCACCCGGGATATAAAAAAATAAAGCAAAAAGTTGAGCTTCAAGGAAATGGTACAGTGACTTACAACATTTGCCTGAAAGAAGAGGTTACGGATCTTCCAGAAGCAGTTGTACGACATTTGACTCTAACAGGAGGAGAAAAGGGAATAAAGGAACTTCCAGGTTCCGCCTATTATTTGTCCCCGAAAGAGATCGAGAAATTCAATTATTCAGATGTGAGCCGAATGCTGAAAAGTGTTCCCGGGGTAAACATTCAAGAAGAGGATGGATTTGGATTAAGGCCAAACATCGGACTTAGAGGAACCGGTGTGGAGCGGTCATCCAAAATAACAGTCATGGAAGATGGAGTTTTGATCGCGCCAGCGCCCTATGCGGCTCCTGCAGCCTACTATTTCCCGACAATTGGAAGGATGCAGGCTTTAGAAATACTTAAAGGAAGCAGCCAAATAAAATACGGCCCATATACCACAGGAGGGGCAATAAATTTAATTTCAACCCAGATACCTTCTGACCTGAAAGTGAAATTCACGATGCTTGCTGGAAGTTTCAATGGTCGAAACCTACACGCTTTCATTGGTAATTCCCATAAATCTTTTGGTTATTCGATTGAGGCCTTCAATTACAGTTCTGACGGGTTCAAAACTTTGGATAATGGCGGTAATACAGGTTTTGACAAAAAAGATGTTATTGCTAAGTTACGTTTCAATACACCTTCTGATTCCAAAATTTATCAGTCCTTGACATTAAAGGCTGGGATAAGCAATGAAAATTCTGATGACACCTACTTAGGGATTTCCTCGGATGATTTTTTAGTCACTCCTTACAGAAGATACGCTTCATCGCAGATGGATGAAATGAATACCCATCAATCTCAGTTGACCGCAACATATGTGATTAAACCAAGCAAAGCCATTTCATTTACAACTACGCTTTATAGAAATGACTTCCATCGAAACTGGTACAAACTGGATGCCATCAAGGATACAACCGGTATTAAAAAATCGATTGCTACAATTCTCGACACACCTAAAGATTATGCATCATACTATGAAATTATTGTAGGGGGGTCGAGTGTCAATGAAGACGCCTTATTTGTAAAGGCGAACAATCGTAACTACTACGCCCAAGGGAGTCAGTCGGTAATCGGTTTAGACTTGAAAACCGGTCAGATAAAGCATGATTTAGATCTTGGTTTCCGTTACCACCAGGATAACATGGATCGTTATCAGTTTGAAGACAAATACAAAATGGTGAACGGTACAATGATGATGACCGCAGCGGGAGCACCAGGCACAGAAAGTAACCGAATCGTTAATGCAATTGCAGCAGCAAGTTACATCCAATATAAATTGAATTGGAAGCGTTTCACTGCAACAGGGGGTATTAGAAATGAAATGATCTGGCTTTCTGAAAATGATTTTGGAAAAAACGATCCTCAAAGGTCGGGAACTGCCCTCTCAACAAAACGGAATGAAGTGAATGTATGGATACCGGGCATTTCAGTTGATTACAAATTTAATGAATTCATGTCTGTTTTTTCAGGAGTTCACAAAGGATTTGCCCCTCCAGGAGTGAATGAGGGATCGTTGCCGGAAGAATCAGTCAATTATGAAGCTGGTGCTAAAATATACCGAAAGGCGATATCCTCTCAGCTAGTTTTGTTTTACAATGACTATTCCAACTTGTTGGGAGCTGACCTTGCAGCTGGAGGAGGAACAGGAACGGGCGCTTTATTCAACGGAGGATCTGCGTGTTCACAAGGTATTGAATTCCAGTTAATCTATGATTTCCTCAGCAATTTTAATAACAGTAATAAGAAATGTAGGTTCAATTTACCGATGGTACTTGGATACACTTATACAGATGCCTATTTTAGTTCAGATTTCAACAGTACTTTTGAGGATTGGGGTACGGTGAATTCAGGAGATAAATTACCATATCTGGCGAATAACCAATTCTCATTTAATCTCACATTGGAACATGCAAAATTCTCAGTAACCATTGGAGGTAAGTTTAATTCTGAGATGAGAACAGTTGCAGGGTCCGGAGAGATTCCAACAAATGAATTGATCCCGTCAACATTTATTTTGGATGCAAGTGCAAAATACCACCTTTTGAGAAATATCTCGTTGGTATGCAATGTTATCAATCTGACCAACGAAGTTTATCTGGTTTCAACAAGACCTGCTGGTCATAGGCCTGGAATGCCATTTTCTATCCAGGGAGGTCTGAAGGCGACTTTCTGATTCGGGAGATTTTTATGTCCAAAAAAGGCAGTTCTTACTGCCTTTTTTTATTCCTTTGA
>JAJTDX010000015.1 GCA_021298235.1 Cryomorphaceae bacterium
CACAGGTACAGATCAGGTTGACGTCACCGTGAACCCGAATCCTTTAATCAACGGAGGCCTTGATGTGGCAGTTTGTCCAGGTCAGCAAGTTACACTATCAGCTTCGGGAGCGAACACATATTCATGGAACAATTCAGTGTCCAATGCTACACCTTTTACACCCACCTCCACGGGAACATATACGGTAACCGGAACAGATGCAAACGGATGTACTGGAACAGATCAAGTGCTGGTTACAGTGGATCCTCTTCCAACAGTGAACGCTGGTGTCGATCTTACCTTATGTGAAGGTCAAACGGCTACACTTACAGGTACTGGTGCCACATCCTACTCGTGGGACAATGGAGTTCAAAACGGCGTTGCATTCACACCTTCTATTGGAACTACAACTTATACTGTTACCGGTACAACTATTGCTGGTTGCACAGATACGGATCAGTTGACAATTACCGTGGAAGCGACACCGGTAGTTAGTTTTGACCCAGATGTAACCATAGGATGTGCTCCGTTAACCGTTACCTTCACAAACACAAGTCTTGGATCGGTATCTTGTACTTGGACCATGAGTGATGGAACCGTTTTAAATGGTTGTGGATCCGTAACCAACACATTCGAGCAAGGGGGATGTTATGATATTTCTCTCACTGTAAGTACTTCAAATAATTGTACCAGCTCATTTACTGCCAACGATTTGATTTGCGTAGAGGAAAATCCGATAGCCGCTTTTTCACCGTCAATGAATATTGTGACAGAATATGAAGGTCAAATCAATTTTGACAATGAATCAACAGGAGCGAGCTCCTATGTATGGGATTTTGGGGATGGAAGTGCGTTTTCTACAGAAGAAAATCCTTCTCACGACTATCAGGGGCAGGATCAAGACAATTGGGTTGTTACGCTAATCGCAACCACCCCTTTGGGATGTGTTGACGTAGCGTATTCCACTATTGTATACCAGGAGGAGCTTATTTTTTATGTTCCAAATACCTTCACACCGGACGACGATGATTTCAATCCGACCTTTCAGCCGATATTCACATCCGGGTTTGATCCATATGATTACACGCTTTTAATCTTCAATCGATGGGGAGAAGTCATATTTGAATCACACAATGCATCAGTCGGCTGGGATGGATCCTATGGTTCGAACAATGAAATTGAGCTCGCACAGGATGGTACGTACACCTGGAAAATAGAGTTCAAAATAACTAAAAATGATGAGCGTAAATTTGTAGTTGGGCATGTTAACTTAATCAGATAAAACAGACAATCGCCACATTCAATTTTATAAAGTTCTTCTTTTCAATAAATTAATCTTTTAGACAATTTTTATAATTTTATAATCGAAGTTGGAGCGTATTGGCAACGCTTTGTAAATTTTGTCGTCAATATTGAGATTAATAGAAAAGACCACAATGAGAACTCTTAAAATTGTTTTTTTATTTGTTATTGTACTCTCGAATTTTGTGCTTGAGGCACAAACCACAATGCAATGTACAGGAGGAACTTTAAACCAGTGTGGTGGAACTTTTCTCGACCCAGGAGGAACAGGTGATTATGCTGCTAATGCTAATTGTACTCAAACAATTTGTGCAGGAACTGCCGGTCAATGTGTGACTTTACAATTTACATCGGTGAACCTAGAAAATAATTGGGACTATCTAAGAATCTACAACGGAACATCAGCCACAGCGCCACTTCTAGCCACGATTACCGGAACAACTTCACCTGGAAATGTTACTTCTACAACCGGCTGCTTAACATTGGTTTTCACATCTGACGGATCTGTTCAGTACTCCGGATGGGCAGCGAATGTAATTTGTTCCCCCTGTGGGTCACCACCGCCACCTCCACCAGGCCCAGTAATTGCATCCGATTGTTCAGGTGCGGTAAATATTTGTACAAATGCCTCGTTCCAGGTTGATCCGAGTGGAGCAGGTTTAGTAACTGAATTTACTTCTGGTACAGTTTCGAATCCAAGTACAAATCCTGGTTCAACGAATTCTGGATGTCTGCTTTCCGGTGAATTAAACAGTACCTGGATGATTGTGAATATTGCCACATCCGGAACATTAGAATTTTCAGTCGGAACTGCAGGTGGAAACGGTTGCCTCGACTGGATAATGTGGCCCTACTCAGGATCAACGACTTGCACCCAGATCATCAATAATCAATTAGCCCCAATCCGTTGTAATTGGAATGCAAATTGTCAAAACTTTACAGGGTTGGCTACGCCTTTACCAACCGGTGGACTTGCCGGAGACTTCGAACCAGAGCTTAATGTCACATGCGGACAACGTTATTTGATTTGTCTATCAAACTACAGTTCTCAAACAACAGCATTACCACTAAACTTTTTTGGAACTGCAACGATTAGTTGTTCAACTTTTACCCCAATTACAGTGAACTCGGCAACTATTTGTCCCGGACAGAGTGCTACACTAACAGCAAGTGGAGGAAATACATATACTTGGACACCTTCGACCGGATTAAGTGCTACGTCAGGGGCTACTGTAACGGCGAGTCCATCTACAACAACCACTTACACGGTTACAGGAGTTGGATCTTGTGGTTCAGGCACGGCAACCTCTGTAGTCACAGTGCTGCCTGCGAACGATCCTACTTGCACCCCTATTACTTGCTCAGCGACTGCCTCTAATACTGGTCCATATTGCCCTGGCGCAACTGTTCAGTTGAATGCAACGGGAGGTGGTACCTACTCTTGGACAGGGCCGGGTGGATACACTTCAAATGTTCAGAATCCTTCGATTCCAAATGCAACAACAGCAAATGCTGGAGTTTATACAGTTACTGTGAATGTAAGTGGATGTACCGCAACCGCATCGACAACCGTTGTTGTTAACCCAACTCCAACCATTAGTGCGGGCAATCCCGTTTCTATTTGCGCCGGTGCGAATACTACCCTTACAGCGTCGGGTGGATCAAATTACACATGGTCGCCGGCAACGGGTCTGAGTGCAACAAACACCGCCTCAGTTACAGCAACACCCGCTTCAACAAGTACCTACACAGTAACCGGTACGAGTGCAGCAGGTTGTACATCAACGAATTCAGTGACTGTAACAATAAATGCACTTCCTACCATCAGTGGAACACCTGTTTCTGTATGTTCCGGCGGAACCGTTCCCGTTACAGCAAACGGAGGTAGTACTTACAGCTGGTCACCGGCAACAGGTCTTTCCGCTTCTACGGGAGCCACCGTGAACTTCAATGGAACGGCTACCACCACATACACCATCACAGGTACCAGTGCGCAGAACTGTACCGGAACAGCAACCGTTTTAGTAACCGTAAACCCATTACCTACAATTACCGGAAATAACGTTGGTGTATGTAATTCAGGATCAGTTGCTGTGAATGTAGCAGGAGCATCGAGCTATACATGGTCACCAGCCACAAATCTAAGTGCAACGACGGGACCAAGTGTAACATTCACCGCCGGTACCACAACGACTTATACGATTACAGGAACGAATGCAAACAATTGCACCAACACTGTCTCGCTTACCGTGACTGTCAGCAATGGAGTGGTCGTTGATGCCGGAGCAGACCAAACAGAATGCCAGGGAACACCCATTACGTTAACGGCAACGGGAGCAAATTCCTACAGTTGGACAGGAGGGATAACCAATGGTCAATCCTTTACTCCTGCTGTTGGATCATTGACATATACCGTAACAGGAACTGATGCTGCAGGTTGTACAGGTACAGATGATGTTCAAGTGACAATTAATCCGAACCCTACTGTCAGTGCAGGCCAGGACCAATCCTTCTGTGCGGGAACATCCACAACGTTGAATGGATCGGGTGCGGATTCCTATACTTGGACAAACGGAGTTCAAAATGGTGTCAACTTTACGCCGAATGCCACTGTAACATATACTGTTACTGGAACTACCATTGACGGATGTACCGGAACGGATCAGGTGGTTGTAACAGTTAATCCACTCCCTGTAGTTTCTGCCGGAGCTGACGTCACAATATGTATAGGAGAATCTGTGACATTGACCGGATCAGGTGCAACCAACTACACATGGAACAATGGTGTTACGAATGGTGTGACATTTACACCAACATCTGCAGGAAATACAACTTATACAGTAACAGGAACAACTGCCGGATGTACCGGTACAGATCAGGTGATCGTTAATGTAGAATCAGCACCAGTTATCTCTTTCTCACCGGACGTTACTACTGGATGTGCGCCACTGACCGTGAACTTTACGAACAACACCCCATCAAGTTCAAACTGCACATGGTTAATTGGAGGCACTAATAATGAACTTACAGGATGTGGAACAGTAACTTACACATTTATGAATGGTGGATGTTATGACATTACCCTAACCGTGTCAAGTGCCGCTGGATGTGCAAGCACGCTTACAGTTCCTGATATGATTTGTGTAGAGGACCAACCCATCGCATCCTTTAGTCCGTCATCCTCTCAAGTTGAAATGCTTGATGGAATTGTTGATTTTGACAATGAGACTGTCGGTGCTACCTCCTATGTTTGGGATTTTGGTGACGGATCGGAGACAACTACAATAGAAAATCCAACCCATGATTTTGGTGGCCTAGCACTTGGGAACTATACCGTAACATTAGTAGCTACCTCTCCTGCGGGATGTGTTGATACAGCGCAAAGTGTCATTCAAGTATATGAAGAACTGATCTTTTATGTTCCAAATACCTTTACACCAGATGACGATGATTTCAATCAGACATTCCAACCAATTTTTACCTCTGGTTTCGATCCGTTAGACTTCAACATGAAGATTTTTAACCGTTGGGGTGAGGTCGTGTTTGAAACCAATGATGCCACTGTTGGTTGGGATGGCTCATATGGATCGAACAATGAGGTTCAGATGGTACAAGATGGGGTTTATACTTGGAAGATAGAGTTCAAAACCACAAAGAACGACGAACGTAAGATGGTGGTAGGGCACGTGAATATCTTGAGATAGAATGCTGAACTAAGTTTTGTGAAAATTCTACTTTTTTCGTTCGAAAAGAGAAAAGAACAATCCGCCCATAATTGCCCCGTATAACGAACTATTCAATGGTCGGGAGGTTATAGCGCATGATCCTGAAGAACAACCTATGAAATAATAATAAAGATATCCACCTGTCAAACCAAGCAGGATCCCAACAAGGGTAATTTTATTTCGGTGCAACCACTTTAAGACTTTCATAGATATAAAATGAATACGAAGTTAGGTTATAATTGAACTGAAATATCGTTTATCAACGGTTTTCCTTTTCAATTCTTTAATTCTATGTATTCTTCTAAAAATGCACTTCTGAAACAAGAGGTAATTTCTGCTCTACAGAATCTACTTGTAAATTCGAATCACACACCTTACAACAGCTTCACTGAAAAATATACCCAATCACTGAGGCTTTTGTTTAAAGCGAATCACTTCCATTTCTCAGACTCCTTCTTCCAATCCTATATCGGATTGTTGGAATTGAAAAAATTTCCCTTGCTCAAAGTCGGTACTGTACTTACACTTTATCAACGATTTAAAAATTATCCGCATATTTTTGCCGACCTTAAATTGCTTGCTCGACTCCTTCATGTTTCGAACTCTTCCGAAAAAATCTGGGAAAAAGTAATTCTAAGTCTTGGAAAAAGTCCCGGAGACCACATGGTCCAAACTGCTCGGATCTATTTACTCGCCCATTGTGTAAATCGAAAAGTTCTTACCGAGAAGTATCTTGAACACTATTCATTTGTCGTTGATCTCATCCTTGAAACCTCGCTGAAAGAGCACCACTTAGGATCACTAAAAAATGGGTTGAAGCAGAAAGACCATCATTTGAATTTTTTAATTCATAGTTTGGACCGAATGATTCGGAATGGAAAAACGGGGATTGACATTGCAAATGTGTACACCAAGCATTTTACCTTCCCCGACGAAAACATCGTTTTTGATCAGCTGTTCAAAGAATTTATTGGTGTAATGAATGATAAATTCGGTGATTCATACTTGATTTTATTAAAAAAATATGAGCTCTTAAAATTCTACCACGTTTTCAAAATCAGGCCTGAACTTTTTAATGAGCTCACAGAAAATGATATAGCTGAGGAAAGCTCGATGAAATTGTTTAAAGCGCTTTTCAGAAACTTTCACATTTCTGAAATAATGATTATTCACTTCTTCAAAAATCAATTAGACGAGATAGAATGGTTTGATCACATGCTGAGAGGATATAACTTGATTAACGCAAAAGGAATGTTCTTTAACCTTACAAAAAAAGGTGCTCATGCCTTTCGCGAATTGCCCTATGACAAGAATATAGTTGTTAAAGATGCTCTGATTTATTGTGAGATTCTTTCCAAAGTTGGCGATCCGATCTATGCTATGCGCGCCTTGAGGAGTTTTTACGACCGAACACAAACAGATTTTTGGATAAAAACACTCTGCCTATTATATGAAAAGAGGCTCAATATCAGAGATATTAGGGAAGTAGTCGACTATATTCAAGATAAAGTATTTCGGCGCCAGGAATACCTCGACCTCAAAAATATCAAACTATCGAATCTTCTTAGAAATGTGCATCTATGGCACCGGGATTTACATCTCAAAAAAGTCATTGGGATAAGTAAAAATGAAACATTTCCTAATCGGAATATTCAATTATTCAAAACTGAGTTCGATAATCAAAAGTACGTTATTCGACAAATCATGAAGCCGATAGACCTTTATGCCGAGGGAGAAACACTTCATCACTGCGTATTTACTTATAGAAGAAGGTGCGTCAAGGGAATGATTAGTATTTTTTCATTAAGATTAAAAGATGAAGAAAATGGTGAGCTTCCACTAATTACAATCGAAGTCGTAAAAGACACCATTGTGCAGGCGAAAGGGAATTATAACCGCCCACCCAATGGAATTGAAACATACCTTATCAATCTTTGGGCGGCTGAAAATCAGCTTTACAACGAGACAAACGGGGAGTACGATCAGGCTGTTGGTTTTTAATTAGAATTCATTTGACGTCATTCAACCAAGGGATTTTGTACATTTATCCCGTGGATTTCAACGTAGCAAAAGCTTTACACATCATCTTCGTGGTCAGCTGGTTCGCCGGACTATTTTACATGGTTCGTCTTTTTATTTATCATACCGAAGCCCAAAATCGTGATGAAACTGAACGAAGGATTCTCTCGGAGCAGTTTGAGCTGATGGAGAAAAAGCTTTGGTGGATCATTACGACTCCGGCGATGGTTCTTACTCTTGTTTTTGGTACCTGGATGATACTTTTGAATGCTGAATACTATTTATCACAAGGATGGATGCATCTTAAACTTGCGTTTGTCGTGGTGCTTTTGGTCTACCATTTTCTGTGTCAAAAGATCATGAATGACCTACTTAAAGGTCGATTCAACTGGACATCCAACGGTCTGCGCATCTGGAATGAAGTCGCTACATTGATTTTGGTTGCTGTAGTTTTTCTGGTGGTAATGAAAGATTCCTTGAACTGGATCAAAGGAACAGTCGGTTTCTTCGCAGTCGCTATTGGACTTATGCTCGGCATCAAGCTTTACAAACGTTTACGGGTAAAGCAATAATTGGTGCATCATCGAGATTTACCTATCTTTAGTGCAAAATTATTTTCTATGTACAGCAACATTCTTGTAGAACAGAAAGGACACATCCAAATTATAACAATCAACCGCCCGTCTCAGTTAAATGCTCTGAATCGCGATACCATTGACGAGCTTCACCAAGCACTGGATCAGGCCAATAATGATGTTGGAACAGGTGTAGTCATTCTGACGGGATCGGGAGAAAAATCTTTCGTAGCAGGTGCAGACATAAAAGAATTTGCCCATTTCAGCATTGCTGAGGGAGGTCAGTTGGCAATGAATGGTCAAAAAATCCTGTTCAGTTTCATAGAAAATATGACAACGCCGGTAATCGCAGCAGTGAATGGATTTGCATTAGGTGGAGGACTTGAGCTCGCTATGGCTTCTCATATACGAATTGCATCAACGAATGCCCGAATGGGCCTACCTGAAGTTTCACTTGGTGTGATTCCTGGATATGGCGGCACACAGCGTTTGGCACAATTGGTAGGTCGTGGAAAAGCGAATGAAATGGTTTTCACCGCCGGAATGATCAAAGCAGATGAAGCATTGACCTGGGGCTTGGTGAACTATGTGGTTGAACCCGAAGAATTACTTGTTAAAGCAGAAGAAATTGCCAACAAGATTCTATTGAATTCAGGAACAGCCATTGCTTCTGCAATACGATCCATCAATGCCAATTTCGAAGACGGTGTGAATGGTTACCACACAGAAATAGAAGAATTTGGAAAATGTTTCGGCACAGCAGACTTCAAGGAAGGCACAACTGCTTTTCTGGAAAAGCGTAAACCGAACTTCAGAGGTTAATGTCTAACCCAATTCGGAAATTACTCGGTCAAACGGCTATTTACGGCCTTTCGAGCATCGTAGGACGTTTGCTCAATTATCTGCTTGTTCCACTCTACACTCAGGTTTTTGCGCACCCTTCCCATTACGGTGTTGTTTCTGAACTATACGCATGGGTTGCATTTCTAATCGTATTTCTGTCTTTTGGCATGGAAACGGCCTTTTTTAGATTTTTGCAAGAATCCGATGACAAGGAAAAGGTTTTTCTAAATGGCTTCCTGACTGTAATTGGAGTTAATCTTATTTTCTTCGTCTCTCTGCTCTTCTTTAATCAGCAGATCGCGGATCTCATGTTGTTCTCTGAACATAATGAATACATTATTCTTCTCGGAGCGATTGTTTGTATTGATGCTATCACGACGCTGCCTTTGGCAAAACTCAGAGCAGATGAACGTGCCTTGCGCTTTGCGTCTATTCAATTCACCTCCATTGGAGTGAATATCGCGCTCAATCTTTTCTTGATGCTATATTTATTTGATCCGTTAAGACCGGAGGAAGGAGTGCTTTTTATCCTTTTTGCAAATTTGATCGCATCATTGGTTAAACCGCTGATGTTGTATAAGGACTTCCTCACCATCCGTCTAAAGTTCGATTTTATCCTTGCCAAAAAGATGCTTTGGTACGCGTTTCCACTTGTTATTGCGGGATTTGCAGGTATTATCAATGAAACGCTCGATCGAATTCTTATTAAACATGTCATCTTTGATGCCTCTGACCCCACCTCCCTGATGACTGCAGAAACACAGGTCGGTATTTACAGTGCTTGTTATAAATTAGCTATGCTCGTGACCATTCTTCTACAAGCCTACCGCTACGCTGCAGAACCCTTCTTTTTCGCTCAAATGAAATACGAGGAAAAGAACAAGGTGTACATCAAAGTAATGAACTTTTTTGTTGGAATGGTTTGCCTAGTTTTTCTGTTGGTCTCACTCAATATCGATATTTTCAAACATTTCATACGAAATGAAGCGTACTGGGACGGATTACCAGTGGTGCCCATCCTTCTGATTGCAAATGTTTTTCTTGGAATTTATTACAACCAAAGCATCTGGTACAAGTTAAGCGGTAAAACTAAATTCGGTGCATACATAGCGCTTGGGGGAGCTACACTTACCATCGTCATTAACCTTCTATTCATTCCTGTGTATGGATTCTATGCAAGTGCATGGGCCACACTTATCGTGTATGGCTTCCAGATGGTTGTCTCCTATTTCCTTGGACAACGCTACTACCCAATTAAATACAACCTCAAAAAGTTCTTTTTGTATTTTGGGCTCGCGGTAGGTATTTTCATATTTACCCGATGGGTTGCCATTCCCGATCCGTATATTCGGTTGGGCATCCACAACTTACTGATTCTAGTCTATGTTTTAGTGGTCTATACACTTGAAAAAGCTACTTTTAAAATCAGTGCCTGATATTGTTAATTGCTTTGTTGATTACTACTCTGACTGCCTCTTATCCTTGGATGGGTAAATGTCTATTTTTGATCTAATGTGAATACTTTATGCTGGTAAAAGTCAGAAACACTTCGGGAAACTCCTTGCCCAGTTATGAAACCATTTCCTCCGCAGGAATGGATGTTCGTGCCGTATTGAGTGACCAGGTAACATTGAAACCACTTGAGCGGGCGTTAATTAAAACTGGACTATTTCTGGAAATCCCACAAGGATTCGAATGTCAAGTCAGGCCAAGAAGTGGTTTAGCATTGAAAAAAGGGTTAACCGTATTAAATAGTCCTGGCACGATCGATGCAGATTATCGGGGTGAGGTGGGGGTTATTCTAATCAACCTATCATCAGAAGAAGTGGTGATAGAAAATGGAGAACGAATAGCACAACTTGTCTTCGCAAAGGTGGAACAAGCGCAGTGGGAGGAAACCAATGAATTGAGTGAAACGGAGCGTGGTTCAGGAGGTTTTGGAAGCACTGGAGTTAATTGAATTCAAAATTAGGGATTTAGAATTACGAATTAAAAACGAAATAATGAAAGTAATTGTACCAATGGCAGGCAGAGGAAGCAGACTTCGACCTCATACCTTGACCGTTCCCAAACCACTTGTTCCAGTGGGAGGAAAACCCATTGTGCACCGTTTGGTAGAAGATATTGCTGCCGTTTGCTCTGAAAAAATTACTGAAATTGGCTTTGTGATTGGAGATTTTGGGAGTGAGGTGGAACAGGAACTTCTTGCAGTGGCAGAAAAGCTAGGTGCAAAAGGTTCAATTCACTACCAGGACAAACCCTTAGGAACTGCACATGCAGTGCTATGTGCCAAAGAACTTCTGGACGGACCGGTGGTGGTTGCATTTGCGGATACACTTTTCAAAGCAAATTTTAAGATAGACTCATCTGATGAAGGTATCTTGTGGGTAAAGCAAATAGAAGACCCCAGCGCATTCGGGGTGGTAAAGCTTAATGCCCTTGGAGAAATTACAGATTTTGTTGAAAAACCAAAAGAGTTTGTTTCCGACCTCGCAATGATCGGTATTTATTACTTCAAAGATGGTGCGCGTCTTCGACAAGAGCTTGAATACCTTATTGATCACAACGTAATCAAAGGAGGTGAATACCAACTGCCCGATGCCTTACGACGCCTGACGGAGTCAGGATGCAAATTCAAACCAGGAGAAGTGATCGAATGGTTGGATTGCGGCAACAAAGAAGTGACGGTCCATACAAATCAACGCGTACTCGAATATGACTATGAAAAGAACAAGGTCATGGTTTCGGAATCGGCGCAAATCATTGATTCTGTGATTATCCCACCTTGTTACATAGGGGAAGAAGTGGTTATTGAAAATTCTATTGTTGGACCGCACGTTTCACTTGGAAAAGGAACGAAAGTTTCCAATACAATCATCAGCAATTCGATCATACAGCAGTCCAGCTCAATTTCTCAAGCAGTTATTACCAATTCGATGATTGGTTCCTACGCCGGATTTAAAGGAATGGCACGCGACCTTAGCCTTGGAGATTATTCCACAATTGAAGAATGATTCTACGTTTCACACTAGCGATTCTTTTAACAGTTTATCTGTTCAGCTCCTGTTCTTCAAGCCGAAAAGCAAGCTCAGCGGTTTTTTCTACTGCAGAATTTCCATTCATTGAAGCATTTCATGAAGGAAATCGATATAAGTTGAGAGGACAATATGACGAGGCCATTGCATCCTTTGAAAAATGTCTGACATACAAAACCGATCAAGATGCTGTATACTATGTGCTGTCAGAATTGTATCTATTAAAAAATCAAGCACAACGTTCGGCTGAATGTATCAAGAAAGCCGCAGAGTTAGATCCAAAAAACAAGTGGTATGTTCAGGAACTTGCATACATGTATTTCGATCAAAAAAATTATCCGGAAGCTATCCGGAATTTTGAAAAACTAGTAAAGCTGGAACCGCAGAATATCGAATGGCTCTATGGTTACGCTGAAAGTTTATCCAAAGGCGGTAAGACCGGTGATGCCATCAAGGCACTGGACAGAATGGAGAATGAACTTGGCGTTCAACCCGAGCTTTCCATACAAAAGTTTAAGCTCTACATCGATTCCCGTCAAGAGTCCAAAGCCATCGAAGAGGTTCAGAAAGCCCTCAAGGTGTATCCTGAAAACACTCAACTTCTGGGTACACTGATCGATCATTATTTTCAAACACGGCAAGAAGCAAAAGCAATCGGTTTATTGGAACAACTAATCAGCTCGGATCCTGAAAATGGCCGAGCACACCTTGCATTGGCAGATGTCTATCGCCAGCAGGGAAAAATGAAAGAAGCTTTGAATGAACTCATAAAAGCATTTAGAAGCGAGGAGGTTGACCTTGACACTAAAATGAAAATACTCATCAGCTTTCAGGAATTAAACTACAAAATCGAACCTGAAATGTATGAGTTGGTAGACATCATGGTTTCCATGTATCCTTTTGAAGCAAAAGCTCATTCAATTCATGGAGATTATTTGAATACCGCCGGAAAAACCAAAGAAGCGCTCGAGGCATACAAGGAAGCATTGAAATACGACAAAGACCAGTATCCCATTTGGAAACAAGTCCTGATTATGGAGTACGAAGCGACAGATTTCAAAGCGCTTTATGAAGACAGTCGCTCGTGCCTGGAATACTTCCCAACCATACCCACAGTGTATTTACTTCATGGATTAGCGGCTAATCAAACGAAAAACTTCGCCATAGCACTTGAAACACTTAATACGGGGAAAGACCTCATCATCAATGATGTTGCGCTTGAAGCAGAAATGTACGGACAAATCGGTGAAGCATATTTTGGTTTAGCAAAAATTGACGAAGGAAAGGAAAATTTTGATAAAGCATTGAAGCTCGATCCTGAGAGTTTATTGCTCAAAAACAATTATGCCTACCAGCTTGCCAATTCAAAAACAGATTTGGATGTGGCAGAAAAAATGATCGATGATGTTTTGAAAAAAGAAAGCAGATCAGGTCAATTTCTCGATACAAAAGGGTGGGTACTCTTTCAAAAAGGAAAATACAATGATGCCGTTCGGATTCTGGAGGACGCTTATCACATTCAGCCTTCTGACAAATACATTACAGAACATCTGGGAGACGCACACGCAAAAAATGGCAATATACCCTCGGCACTCGAATTCTGGAAACGTGCGCTTGAGCTAGGATCAGAAAATAAGATCCTGAAGAAAAAAATTGAAAAAAAGGAATACTATGACCCGATCTATTAATGTTTTATTGTTGGCCGGTGTATTCCTGCTGTCCTGCGCAAAAAAAATGACCGAGACAGAGCGCGTGAAACTACCCCGAAAAAAAACCCCTGAGCTTGTGATGGTCATGGACAGCCTGTCACACAAAAAACCATCATTTTTTTATACGAAAATTGCGACAGAGTTTTCAGATACGAATAGAAATCTGAACTTTAAAACATCCGTGCGTATGGTGTGTGACAGTGCTATCAACACACTGATTACTTATGCCAATATTCCAGTTGTCAACGCCATGATCACGAACGATTCAGTGACGATTGTCAATAAAAGGGACAAATGTTACATTAAGCAAAGTCTGGGGTTTATTAAAGAAAATTTCGGCGTGGATTTTAATTACCGCAACCTTGAGGAGCTCGTTTTGGGCATGCCGTTAGATTATGATACGACGCAAAAGTACTTCCAGATTCATGATCCAGATACTTACACCGTATCATCTCATAAAAAACGAGATATCAAACGAATTGATCGCTTAGATCGAGGTCCAAAAGAAGACGTGATCATCAAGTATTTCCTAACAGACTCACTCAATTCTCTCAAAGGTATGCACATTGAAAGTCCGTCTGATTCTACCACAATTCAGGTAGATTATTTGAGTCGCGAAAACCAGAAAGGATTTGAGATCCCAAAAGATGTTTACATCATTATAACCTCTCCGAGAAATCAGATTCGCATCACAATGACCTATAATAAGATCGAAATTGATGAACCACAACCTTTACCCTTTGTAATCCCTGAAGGCTATGAATCCTGCGAATAAAATCCTTGCTTTTTTATTGGTACTGTTGCCTGTCCTGCCGGTAGTCGCTCAGACAAGTGATAAATTGAAAAAGGAGCAACAACGGCTGGAAAAGAAAATTTCAAACACGAAGAATTTACTCAAAAAGACTAAGACCAGTACTGTTGCGACCCTCAATACTCTCAAGGTCATTGACAATCAAATAAAGTTCAGAGAGGAATTGGTATATAATTATGACAACCAGGTTCGGACAGCCGAAATAAGGATCACAGAGAAGAACCGCGAAATCCGAAACCTATCCGAGCGTATTGAAAAGCTAAAGAAACAATATAAGAAACTGCTGCTTTATGCATACAAACATCGCAGTAACTATGGAAAAATGATGTTTATCTTTTCGGCGGGTGACTACAACGAGGCCAGAAAACGCAGTATGTACCTTGAAAAGATCGCGGACCTTCAGAAAAAGCAATTCAACATCATCCGGCAACATCAGCATTTACTCGGGAAACAAATCACGGAGATGAGTGCGGACCGAAATTTAAAAGCAGAAATACTCGAACAGAAAAAACAAGAGAAAGTCACGATTGAGAAAGACAAGAAAAAACAAGAGGAAATTTACAACAAGTTCCGAAAAGAGGAAGGAAAACTTCTTACTCAGCTTAAAGACGACGAGCGTAAAAAGGAGGTTCTGAAGCAACAGATCAGTGCTGCCATCAAAAAGGAAATCGCCTTAGCAGAAGAAAAAAAGAGGAAAGCTGAGGCGGCTGCAGCTGCGGCAAAGAAAAAAGCCGAAGCAGAAAAACAAAATTCAAGTTCAAGCACGAAAGAAACAACTGTCAAAACAACTCCGAAATCAGAAACAACAACAGAGAAAAAAGAAACGGTTTTTACCGAAACCAAAGAGTCGGCAGCCTTGAGCAAAAGCTTTGAAGGGAACAAAGGGAAATTGCCCTGGCCGGTAGACAAAGGTTCGGTAACCGAAGGCTACGGCCGAAATGCGCATCCAACACTTGACAACGTTTATACAAACAACAACGGAATTGACATCACAACACCGAAAGGGGCCTCTGTTAGAGCGGTATTTGACGGAGAAGTGACCAGCATTCTAAATATTCCCGGAGCAGGAAAAGTGGTCATTATCAAGCATGGCAATTACCGGACGGTGTACAGTAACCTGCAGGAAACCTTTGTCAAAACAGGTTCAAAAGTTTCCACGAAACAATCGATTGGTACTTTACTCATCAAAGACGGCGAAAGCATTGTACATTTTGAGATCCATCAAGTAGTTGGCTCGAGTGTTCAGACCCTAAATCCTTCATTGTGGGTAACTAAATAACGAACTTCTGTATACCCATTTTATGAATAATCTGGTCTTCAGAAAAGCGTTAACAGAGGATGCCCCTATTATCTGGGGGATCTTGCAAGGAGCTATTGCCAGAAGGAAGGCTGATGGCAGCAACCAATGGCAGGACGGCTATCCCAATCCTGCTGTAATTGCCAAGGACATTGAGTCTGGATCGGGATACGTGCTTACACAAGGAGAAGAAGTGATTGCTTACGTAGCCATACTTATCAATCAAGAACCCGAATACGCCAGGCTCCGCGGAACATGGCTTACCAATGGAGATTTTGTTGTTTTTCACCGCGTAGCTGTGGCTGAGGCTCAGCTAGGAACAGGACTTGCTCAAACTATCTTTCATTTCATTGAAGAATTTGCCAAAATACATGGTATTTCCAGTATCAAAGCCGATACAAATTTTGACAACCTACCAATGCTGAGAATTTTCGAGAAAATGGGTTACCAATATTGCGGAGAAGTCACTTTTCGTGGAACGCCGAGACGCGCCTATGAAAAGGTGATCTGAGCGCCTCACTTGAATCGTCTGAGGTCGGTTGAGTTGAATTCCCATTCTGGAGTGATGATCCTTCCGTCCTTGGCCTCATACCACGGAGAAAATTCAGGATATTCCGGATTAATCAAGAGATGTGTTTCCTGAGCGGGCATATAGCTCTGGGCAAGTAGAAAGTACTTTTTTCCCTCTGTGTTCACCGCAACATCCATCACAGTAACCGCATGCCCATACGGATTGCCCGACTGTACGAAAACATCTCCGGGTTGAATTTCCCTAATATGTTGCACTGGCTGCAATTGATTCTTCAAAGAGCTGGTATTGGCACCATTGAAAACATAACGCATGTATTTTCTAAAGGCTACATACGAACGCTCAGAGGTATATGAAGTCAATGAATGTGGTTTGTTATCTGAGACAAAATTGAAGCTGATCTTGTCGAATGCGCCAATACCAAAGAGGTATTCACCCCTAAATCGCATCACCGCGTCAGCGCATTGTTGAAGGTTCAATGGGTCAAGCTCCTGATCAATCACACCACATGACATCCATTGTGAAGGTTTCGGATTTCCGTTCCACAACATTACCGGATGAGAAAAATTCTTGAGTTTCAAAGAACGGAGGTAAGCGCCATAAGACAAACTATCGACCTTCACCCGTTCAAATCCTTCAGGACACAGGTATCTGGTTTCCAAGGTGAGTGCATTTGTATCGATATGTGATTTGACAATGACTGAATCCTTTTCCATTTTTTCCGGTCGAACATCAGAAACATTTTCACCTGATCTAGAACAAGAAATACAGGCAAAAAGAAGAACGTAAACTATTTTCATACGAAGAATTTAGCAACAGAATTCAGAAAGCAGAAAAAGTAACACAAGTGTTTAATCATTAAATTTGCTCCCTCGGTTCCATAGTTCAAGGGATAGAATAGAAGTTTCCTAAACTTTAGATACAGGTTCGAGTCCTGTTGGGACCACTCTGATAAAAGCACTGTCCGAAGGATGGTGTTTTTTCGTTTGGACGAGATGAGTGCTTGCACTTAATCGAGTAAAAATGGAAAAATCTCCTCCGAACGCAGTGAGGAATGCTTTTATCCACTGCACGTTATGACAAAGGTCCATGCGCGGCATATTCCTGTTGGAACCACATACGCCAAAAAGCCCCTGTTACGGGGATTTTTCCGAATAAAATCTAATTAATTTCAGTACTTCTTTAATAATTCAAAAAGTGCTGTATTGATATACAGTGTTTCCTTCCATACCTTTTTTGACTGAAGAATTCCAATTTTCTCCAATGACTTGAGGTATTTTGCTGCTGTAATGCGTGAAATCGATAATCGATTTTCCAAATACTCACTCTTACTGTATGGATGCTCAAATAGTAATTCAATCAATTCCTTACTGTATATCTTCGGAAACTCTTTTCTTGTCTTTTCCTTGGTCTGCTCAAAAAGCAAATTAATTTCTGAAACCTGGTTTATTGTCTTATTGGCAGTTATTTCAACTCCTTTTAAAATATAAAGTATCCATTCTTCCCATTTATTATTCGTTCGCACCTCTTGGAGTAGTCGATAATATTCTGACTTATTTTCAATTATGTAACCGCTAAGAAATAATACGGGCTGTTCGAGCAGACCAGCCATAATGAGATAGAGAATATTAAGAATCCGCCCAGTGCGTCCATTTCCATCATAAAATGGGTGTATGCTCTCAAATTGATAATGTTGAATAGCCATTTTTATCAAATGAGGAATTTCGTCTTCATCAAGATTGATAAACTTTTCCATATTCCTTAACAGCGAATTGATAACATCTGTTTGATCAGGCGGAGTATAAATAACCTTTCCCGTTGCTGAATTTCTCAATGCAGTTCCGGGTAGTTTTCTTATACCCGCATTATTCTCTTCAAGAATTTGCTGGATTTCAACAATCGTATTGATGGTAAGGATGTTTTTTTTCAGGATTGTTCTGTATCCATATAACGTTGCCTCCCTGTACCTCAATACTTCCTTTGTGGAACTATCATTTTGATCGCCTTTTGCTGATAATGCCTGATATAATTTATCTTGAGTGGTTATAACATTTTCTATTTCTGAACTTGCTCTTGCTTCTTTTAGGATAACCGCATTGAGTAATATTTCTGGATTAGGTAAAATATGAATTTTTCCTTTTAATTCAGCAAGAGCAACTGAGGATTTCACCAATTGCTTTAAAATAGTTACGGATTCAATAAATTCCTTTGCGGGGGGCAATATGGGCAGATCATTAAATGGAATCTCATAGTTATCACATACGCCCCTTCCTTTTTTTGTCATGTATAGTATTTTAATTTAACCCTATCCTCATGTAAATATATCAAATATTATTATACATGATAGTATTCTCAAGTATAAATAATTAACTTTTCTAATTCCATCTCAATCCGCTCAATATCCTCCCGAAGTTTGTTCGATACTTCCGACCTTTCGCCCACTCTGATAAAAGCACTGTCCGAAGATTGGTGTTTTTTCGCTTGGACGAGATGAGTGCTTGCACTTAATCGAGTAAAAATGGAAAAATCTCCTCCGAACGCAGTGAGGAATGCTTTTATCCACTGCACGTTATGACAAAGGTCCATGCGCGGCCAACTGTTGGATGACGCTAAATTTTGGTATGACAACAATACCTATTCCCCAGATGAAATGGCTGTTAGATTCAAGCATGAATTGGTAAGTATTCATTGTTTCCCCAATGGAAATGGAAGACATTCTAGATTAATGGCCGATTTGATCATGTAAAACTTTATGAAGAAGCATGTTTTACTTGGGATAGTTCCGATTTGGTCAAGTCAAATGATAAAAGAAGGGCCTACATAAATGCCATTAAAAAGGTTGAAAATCATGATATTCAAGACCTTATTTCTTTTGCGAAATCATAGATAGTAATTTGATCCGCTTCTACATGGAAATCCCCTCCAATCCTTCTCTAAACCGGTTCGAAAAACTTGTCCTAATCTTCTTGCTCAATACAGCCCTTATTTTGAAATTGAATCGCTAGTCCTTAATATTGAGAAAGGATTTACCAAAGGTGCTACACTCTTTCACTCACAAACTATGAATTCAGAGGTCATTTCACATTTAAGAAACTACGCTAATACAGATGAACGTTATTCTGCCCAGCTATTTTTTGGGACACTTTCAATGCATCTAATTTTAACTATAGCAAGTTTTTACGTGTATTGCATTTCGCCGTGGTTATCAATCATTTTTTGGATACCGATGGGTATTATTCTGTGTCGATTTTTTGTTTTGCAACACGATGCGGGGCACCAAAGTTTATTCAAAAACCGAAGATCTAACCGATTTTCCGGGATGGTTCTCGGATTTTTCACGATGATCCCAAGTGTTCTTTGGAACCATATTCATGATGTACATCACGGTGTTGCTGGGAATTTGGAGCAAAGAAAGAGAAATCCTGAGCTTTGGACCATGACCTGTAAGGAGTATCAAAAAGCCTCTTTTTTAAAGAAATTATTGTATCGATTTACGAGATCCATTTTAATGCGTTTAATTCTTACCCCGGCACTTTGGATCATTGTTCCAAGAATTCCACTAACCCATCTGGGTAGAAAAATTTTAGTTTCAATTCTTGTTCACAATTTACTTTACGGCCTTATATTTTATTGGTTGTATATGGAAGAAATGCTTCTTTCGTTTGTGGTTGTTTATTTAGTTCCACTCTATCTGTTTAACCTTTTAGCATCCATTTTCTTTTACTTACAACATCAATACGAAGAAACTAAATGGAAGAATGACCAAAACTGGAACCTTTACGATGCATCCATTCATGGATCTTCATACCTCATTTCCAACCGCATTTTTACGTGGATTTCCGGGAATGTAGGTTGCCATCATGTTCATCACCTTAACACCAAAATTCCCCATTATCATTTGCAACAAGCCACCGCAACGATTAATCCTTATTTAGACATAGAGCCTATTTATCTAAGAGATCTTTTTCACCATTTAAATTGCGTTTTATACGACGAAAGAACAGAGACTTTAATTTCTTTTAAAACATTCAAACAACGATATGCCAGTCCAGAGAGTAGAGCTGAGTAAACATTGATACTTGTTTGATTTCGAATCGGTATCCTCTCTCCTGGACACTTCATTTTTGCTTAACGTTTGCTTAATTTTGTTCATGTCAAATTTTGGGGTGCGTGTTGTTCAACTGTTTCCGCTATTCACGGGACTTACGTTGTGCTACCTCACTTTGCAACTTTTCTTCCTCTACCAGCTGAATCCTGTATTTATCCCCGTAGCAGGAACGGTAGCTTTCATTAACATTTTAGGCAACATAGGAATAGCTTGGTTGGTGACCTCCCTGATAGTGACAGTCTCTCCTGAATCGTGGCAAGTTCTCATTCGTGTCGTTTTTATCGCCCTCTACGTAGGTTTGATAGGTACCCTAATTTGCGATCAGTACGTGCTCATCACGCATGAACGACTGGACGAGGCTATTTTTCTATTTAACTGGAAAGAGGTCTGGATGATTGCCGACCCTGCACACCGCATAAATTGGGGAAGTGCTACTGGAATAATTGTTTTACTTGGACTGCCATTTCTTCTGGTGAATTGGTTGAAGCGTTATACTCCGCCCTATGCCTGGTTGGTTGGTACGATAGTGCTTTGTAACCTCATCCGGTTCATCCCAATCCGCAGTGACATTGATCGCCTTTCAGATAACCGATTTGAATATTTCATAAAAAGAAGTGTAATTGCTCTTACTAATAGTAACGAGCAAGAAAATGCTAACCCGAGAGACTTTCGCGAGCTTGACCCTGCATTCTATGGCAGTCACAAAGGTATTCACCCCGGTTATCCACTGGCACATCGCTTTGAAGAACCATCGATGCTCGCTGAACAACTCAGGCGAACAAGTCATCAAAACCCACCTCATATTAAGATCATCATTGTAGAGAGTATGTCCTCAGACCTGTTTGGCGAGCGGGGCAGAAATACGGGAAACCTAATGCCGTTTATGGATTCTCTTTCGAAACAGTCCATTTATTTTCCGAACGGCTTCTCCACCTATCAGCGCACACACAATGTATTGCCTGCCGTTCTGGCTTCAGTTCCGAATACCATCGATGGCAATGTGTTTCAGCAACTGCCTTTTCCAAGGCATTATTCATTGTTTAATCTGCTCTCAAAAGACTACCATACCCAATTCTATTGTGGGGTACCGCTATCCTATCTCAATATGGTCGGTCTGATGAGTCATTACAAAACGGATTATCAGGTAAACCGATGGCACACGAAATGTTTAGCGCACAAGGAACGAGTTGGCAGCTCATGGGGTTACCCCGATGAGGACTTGTTTTGGCAAGCACACTATGACGATAGTGCGAAATTCAACAGGTCAAAGAATCCTGTATTAAAAGTGTTTTTAACAATCAGCTCCCATGATCCCTTTCTTTACCCGAATAAGGATAAATGGCAGCGTAATGTTCTTGAGAAATCTCAAAAGATCACAGATATCAAACTGAGAAACATGGTTCGGCGACAATCTGCATCCTTCGGTTCGTTCTGCTATGTCGATTCTGTCTTGCAGGATTTTTTTTCGAAGGAAGTTAGGAATCCTCAATTCAACAATACCATTTATATCATCACGGGAGACCATGGCACTGAGCTTTACAGAAGAAATGCGCTTTCAAAATACAATGTGCCCATACTGATCTATTCGCCCTTATTGAAAAAACCATCCACTTCCCGAGCGGTGGTTTCGCACAATGATATTGCCCCCACATTGATCAACTACCTGAAGTCGATCTATCAACTGAAGCTTCCGGATACGGTGGCATTTGTTGGGAGAGAATTGAATTTGAGTTCTTCATTCAAAGCGGACAGAAAACTTGTTTTTACCACCAACAAACTCAGAACAACAGATTTAATTTCAGACCAATACGCCTGGATTGGTGGAAAACCTTACAAGATAGATTACCAGTTAAACCTCACCCCTATGCGAGCCTCCAAGCGGGAAAAATGGGCAAAAAAACAATTGCAATACTACCAGGCATTTACGCGCTACACCTTACTTCAGGACAAGCTGTTGGATTCCGTGTCTTATTCCCAATGGGTGGGTAAGCCTTTGGTGTTTAAGATAAAAAAGAAACAGTCCATAAAAGAGCTGAACCTTGCACCCGGAATGACCTATCTTGAAAGTCACTCTCTAAAAACAAAATATTCAACCATCCGCGTTGAGGTCGATTGTAAGATGTATTTAAATAAGCTGAGTGATATAAATAATGCACCTAACCTAGTTCTTCAATCTAGAAAAACGTACTATTTATCTAAGAAATGGACCATTTTCAGGTTAGTGAAACCACGCATTCAGGGGAAATTCAAACCCAAAGAACGGAACCAGGTGATCTACAGCCTTGAGTTCAATCCTAAAGATCTTGCCGTATGGAAAAAAGGTGGATCCCTTCATTTGTATATGCAACACTCCCTTGCCTTTCCAATTCGCTTAAAGGAGGTTGGTATTCAGATCTATGAGCAAGAGGAATAGGAGTGAATATCTCACTTATTCCAACTAATTATCGCTCTACCGTTAGCACACACATGCTTTTTTTGACAAATTGACCTAACACCTCTTTATTGTCTGGATTCATTAAAGCAGAGAACCACACTATATCGGATTCAGAATTGGGATTCATCATTAGTGTCCAATATATTCTGTATGGTATTTTTTCTTCGCCAGCACTGATAGCATCAGTATAAAAAGTAAGAGTATCCCCCCTTACAATAATATTTTCCATAGTTCTTACTTCGGTAAGCAACTTATCCGATGGGCCAGATACATTAACCATGGTTTTCTCCCGGAAATTGAATGTCATTCGATTTTTGCCCACTGTTATTGATGATTTTCTGAAGCATTTTTCGTTCATGAGCGCTATTCCTTGACTCGCTTTGACCAAAGTATCGCATTTAAATACCCAGGCAATGTCCCCTTCAATTGTAATTACTTCCTGAGAATAGCCAGAGGATACAGATATGATTGTCAAAAGAATGAGCAAACTTTTCATACGGAATCATTTTTGGTACTAGTTGTGAGAACTCGACGTTATTCGCGTTATAACAACTCGGTAACCTTTTAATACACGTCAATTATATTCAACGTCTTTTAATTTCAACTCTATGAAAACACTCCTCTGCATATTCAGTTTAACAAGCATTTCTTTTCTTTTTGGGCAACCAACGAGAGATTCGATACAGCCCTCCGCGAAACAGATAGTTCGTGGCATTGATATTTCAAAGGCACCATCCGGTGAACAACAAATGATCACTTATTTTGAAACTCTTTCAGATGAAGAGCTCTTGGAATTTGTCAAAAAACACTTGTTGGTGGGTGAAATAGTGTACAAAAAATATTAGTCTAAAATGTTGTTGAATTGAATGGACAGCTTATCTAGGGCTGTTATAAAATGATCGTTTTCGGGTTATCCGACGTGTATGACATAACAAATCCTTATTTTTTGAGAGCAAAAATTCACTTTAGTTTATTTCTCGGCTTTTCTGTTTTTTTCTTGGCTTGTTCCAACAATTCTCGTCCTGTGGAGAAGCAAGAGTCAAAGAAAAAAGAAGAATCCTTCTCCAAAACCCCATCCCTCAAGATCACTTCCTTTCACAAAGGAAAAGCATTGGTCTATCGAGCTGTCTATGAAGGGCCTGAATTTGTATTTAGAAAAGGATTAGGTTGGAGAGACTCTGCCCATTTAACATCCAAATACCTTACTGATAGACTCTCACGATTTTTGAAATCTAATTACGGAAAAGGGCACTACTACAGGGTAGATTTGAAGAACATCCGGGTAACTATTGCAGGAAACGTAAGACATGTGTGGCCCTCTCAGAACTTATGTCGCTATACTCTTGAGATTCCGCTCAGCGCTACAAATCGCGGGAAAGCAATTACTTCCATTGCACACCTAGGGACCTGGGTACGCGATTATCATAGAGTCAATAAAAGAGAGGCTTTTCTTAAGAAAGCACGGATCGAGAAAAAATACGGCGGCAAAGTTTCCATGACACTCGTTGAAACCCCCGAAGGATTTAAGGAATACTGGTTTCAGTTCAAATCGCGAAAGTTTTAAAGGAACATTTTCCATATCTCCTGTGTCAAACTAATTTATGTGTATATGAAAGCAATTTTATTCATTCTCTTTAACGCGCATGTTCTTTTTTTCTATCAAAACGTGTTTGCTCAGAATTATTCGGACAGTATGAATGCTCTTGAAATTGTGAGGGCCCTACCCCAAAAAAAATATTTATCAACGACTACAAATATTTACACCCCGAAAATGTTTGATGCCTCAACTAATTTGGATGCATTAAGAGTTACAGAGGCCTATTTATCTAAAAAATATGGCTGTTATGTAGGTTTTTTCGAGGAAGGAGAAACAGAGGGGGCAAATGATCCTATCTTTGAAGTAACACCCTCCGATTGGGAATCTTTCGGTACACTCTACCTTCATTTATCCGTGCTAGAGGAATTCTATCAGCGTGGAATTTTGAGGGAGCAGGTACGTGACTATGCCAGATTTACGGACAAGTTTTTTTATAGTGTGAGCTCGCTTGATACCGCAAATAACGATTCGCTCATGACATACATCAACTATTCCGATGTTTCCAACATCCTTTTTGCCCCATGCGACAGTATGATCGATAACCATATCTATGAATATTTCATTCCTTTATCCTCAGACACCGAGGGAATAGAACTGTTTTCGAAAAGAATACACGACTTGTACAGCATGGACGAATATGAAGTATTTGTGCTCGGCTACAATCAAAACAGTGAATACCTTTCCAACGTTTACACAGAGGTGGGTAATGGATTAGATTCCGTCATAATTCCATTGTGCGGCCTAGAGCGTACACGTCAGGCAGGAAAACTACAGAAGGAGCTAAGTAAAGTTTTTGCAATTAATGACTAAGCCGATTACGAGTTGGTCAACTATTGCCTCTTTTCAACTTCAGCTCCAAAGCAATCAGCATGGCGCACATTCCCCAAATTGGAACGGCTGCTTTATCGGTGTCCAGAAAATTATTGAGGAAGGCATGCACAAAATAGGTAGTCAATGAGAGAATAATGGCCATGATCAGAATTCGGTGCTCTTTATCCTCCACCGGCCAGGCATAGTATAAGCGTATCGCTTTGTAGAAGATCACTGCAACAACGGTTAACATCAGCAACATGCCCATCAATCCCATCTCAGCAAGCGGTCCGAGGTATTCACTGTGCGCATTGCCCAGATCGCCAAAATTGGTAGAAATGATCGTCAGATTTTCCGGACGCTGAAAACGGGCGTATTCAAACGCATAGGTTCCGGGACCAAACCCGAAAACGGGCCGTTACCTGAACATGTCGATCGCACAACTCCAACGGTTGATCCGTTCCAGATTGGAAGCATCGGTCGTAACGTTTGTCGCCGATTGCAGGCGTTCGCCAAATTCTTCAGTAGTATGCTCCTGCTTGTTGCGTGAAAGCTCGATCTGTATAGCATCCCAATAAAAGAACAGCACCAAACCCGTAACGATTGCAAGCGGTGCAAGTATGCTTATTTTAATTCTGAACTTGATCAAAATATATACGCCTAGGGCGGCTACTATACTTAACCATGCCGCACGGGTATAGGAAAAATACAAGCCGAGCAAACTGATTCCGATAAATCCGATGGCAAGCGCCTGTATAAGAGGAGGATGTTTTTTTGCAAGAAATACACCAAATATCAACGGAATCACCAAGGCCACAATGGCCCCATAAATCGTATGATCTTTAAAAAACGGCCACATTACCCAATGGCTTTCCTTTTCCCCAAAACGATATCCGGCGTGCAGAACCAGAGTGTATGACATTGCAATGACCATCCCGGAACAAAAGAGCCAGAAAAACCGGTGAATGTTCTCTGACTTACTGAAGATTTTCGTGCCCAACAATAACATGGGAACCACGAACCACAGCCTTGAAAGAACAAATTTTACCGAAACGAGCGTGTCTGAGCTGGTAATTGCTGTGATACAAGCCCACCCAAGATATGCAAGGACAGCCCAAACGATCGGATGACGCCAGATTTCTACTGGCAATATATTTTTTCGAAGTTGAAGCGCTATAACCAACAGGGTGAACCCAAGCAAAAAAGGTTCGGTTGGAACAAACAGACCAAACCCTTGTGTCCACTCTTCGATGTTTACGGAAAGAGGTGTAAAAAACGCCAGTGCCAGAAATGCCTTTTCTGTTTCATAAATAGCAAAATATACTGCCAACAAACCGAGGGGGAACAAGCATAAAAAAGCCTGGTCCTGCCAGATAAACCAAACGGAAAGCAACAGATAAAGGAACGTCGCGACAAACGTGGATAGGTACTGACGCACAAAGGACATTTAAGAGATCTTTTGCAACTCGTTCAACCGGTCTTTGATCAGCAACGCGAATAAACCAAACACGAATGCGCCTATGGTGGATAGCAGAACGATGATCAATCGTTTGGGTTTGTCTTTCTTATCCGCCACAACGGCTTTTTCCACAACGAACTTATGGTTGAAAACGGAGTAAGCATCTGATTCGGCTTGGTCATAGGAGTTCTTGAACAATTCAAGCTGCGTGATCTTTTCTTTCAAGGAAAAGTCAAGTGCGTCAAAGGTCGAACCATACTTGATGTTTACATCAATGATCTGTTTGATCTCTGCTTTGTCGCCACCATTTGCATTCACATAGGCCTGAAAGAGCTCAGTGCGCCCATCCAGAGACATTACTCCCATGGCACTCAAGGTATCCAAACGATGTGTCAGATCATCCCTTTCTTTTTCCAACTGTTCTTTTTTTCGTTTGTTGATTTCGTAAGCAGGCCAGGTACGCTCAAGAACCATTTGGTTCTTCACTGTATCGATTAAATCAACGATCTTGTTGGCCATGGCTGCCGCGAGCTCTGGATCACGGTCTAGGACATCTATTTGTATGGAACCGTAACGCGTACGCACAAAAAGAAAATGTTCGTTGTATCTCTTCAAAAGTTTGTAGTACTTATTCTCATCGTTTGGATCAATGTCGTAATGATTCATCAGGTCAAATTCGTTAACCACCTTGTCCCGAATCCGTGAGGAAGATAAAATCTGTACCAATTGTTCGGCCTGTTCCTCTTCTCCGAAATCCATTGCAGCGGCTTTGGCATTTCTTTGTTCAGAAAAGGAAACCGTACTCGTTGCTGCGGGAAACACGATTGCTGTCGAACGAAAGATTGGTGTCATTAACAACGCTACAATGAGTGACAGTACTCCTGCAGATCCGGAAATAAGAAACAACACTTTTCTTCTTTTCCAAATGTAGACCAATAAGTTCTGTCGTTCAGTATTTAGCTCGTTCTTCTCTTCGACCATATAATTTAAATTTCGATGCGAAAATAGGTAAAATTGAGCGGAGCATATTGCCCTTCGAGAAGGAATAACTGCGCATCAAAGCTTTTATTTTATTTCGGAGTTGATTTATATGTTTTCCTTGAACACTTTGCTCAGCTCCTTGACATCGATCAGCTTGAATATAAAGAGTCCTGAAACTCCGGCAAGTAAAAGAACCGTTAATGCGAAGTGCTGCGGTAAGGGAACGAATTGCATTCCGAACATGAATGATGTAAAAAGTAAATATCTGTGTATCGCCAGCTGAGTGAATGAAAATCTAAAACGGCGCATGCACAAACCTATTTGGATGAGCCCCATGAGACACTGTGTAATCAGAAAGGCCAAGGCAGAACCATTTGCGCCAAGGTTCGATATTAGTATCAAGTTTAGAGCAACATTCAAAACGAGTCCAATTGCAGAGGTAATATTAAGTGCGCGGAGGTCTCCGTTTGCGGTCAACAAAGTCCCAAAAATGAGGGTGGTGCACATCCCAACAAATCCCCACATCAGCATTCTGAAAGGGAAGGAAGCCTCTGTGATCTCAGAGTTATAAATCCACCCGAGCACTGCTTCCGAATGGAAATAACTTGTACATGCTACCAGTAGTGCGCCCCCTATGAGTAATCTCGAACCTGTTTGAAGAAGAGGCAGCACCTTTTCTTTCTGTTCTTTGAGCGCGCGCGAGAACATTGGAAATAAGTTTGCAAAGATCATCCCAAACATGAAAAAGGCATCAAGGAGACGAAATCCTTTCGCATAAATACCTGCTTCTAGGGCTCCATTGGGATGGAGTCGTTCGAGAAGAACTACATCACTTCGAGTATATAACATCATGAGCAATACCAGCAAAGCAAAAGGGAAGCTCTGCCGAAGAACCATGAACGAAACCACTTTACGGTACTGAATTTTTGGAATGCCCATGTGTCTAACAAGGAGGATTACACCAATCAGCAATGTGACAGAGTAACAGGCTGTCTGAAGCCAGATAAACCATTCAATCTCAAACATACCGGTGAAAAAAATACTACCGCAGAGCAGGATCAATAGTGCCCTGTCTAAAACAGAAATGAAGGCATCCGAACGGAATAAGTGTAGTCCGCCAAAGTGACTTCTCACATGAGCAATCATCACTGTAAGCATCTGATTGAATGCAAGAATCGCGAGAAAATATAGTGCCTCTCCTTTATATCCTGCGATTAAACCAGTAAGCAATGTTATGAAGAGATAGCACACAAATAGAACCAAGCGCAGCCCCATCACCTGTCCGGCATACTTTGTAAACACCTTGGGATGTCGGGCAAGTGCTCGTGTAGTGAAATTGTTCAGGCCAAGATCACTGAGTATGTTAAACAGAAAAGAAAGGTTGAGCAAAGAGAAATACAATCCATAGGTCTCTGTTCCGACACGCTCCTGAACACCTGCATCTATCCAGAAGATTGCAATCGGTTTAACCAAAAGGTTGAGTAAAATAATTAGCAGTAGGTTGGATAAGAATTTTTTCTGCATGCTATACAACCCGTAACCGATCAGTTGGCGATAAAAATAAAGTTTTGCTTTCGGTGAACGGCCCGATCAAAAGGAATCAGCGCACCATTATGAATAACGTGCGGTTCGTACTTCAAGGAAGACAAAAGGGCAAAACAGTTGGATCGATTTTCATTTTCCCAAAGCTCTGCATAAATCACAGGCTTGTTTTGTTCTAAGATACGCTGGCCGCCCTTCAAAGCAAAATATTCAAAATTCTCAATATCTATCTTAATTCCCTGAATCGGTTGACCATTTATAAGATTGTCCAATGTATTGCAAGGAACAGAATATTCATCCCCCTCATTGAATTCAGTAATGCTCGCATGTCTTACATGGCTTAACCCCTGCATTCGGGCACCTCCAAGGACAGGCAAAACCATGTTAACATTTCCCTCATGATCTCCTACCGCTGTCGCATGGATCTTCAGACGTTTCAAACCGAATCTTTCCGCAATTCGTTTAAGTACTGAAATATTTTCGGGAATCGGCTCAAAAGCATGAATGGTTGAATTCGGTAGTTTCTTTGCGAGGTGGACGGTCATGATTCCAACATTGGCGCCTACGTCGAGCACATCGCCCTTTCCATCCTCCAATAGAGAGAGAAAATGAAAAAAATCTTTTTCTTTTGAGTCGTTGTGAAGCGTTCGGATCTTGAACAATGCGAACACATACAAGTATCGATTAAACCCGAGTGTGCGCTGTAAAATATATTTGATCCAATTCTTCACCTTGCCTAAACGCTGCAAAAGTAGAAAAAGTATGGACGCAACGAAAAATTGAAGCTAAATACGGAATTATGAACTTAAGGAATGACTGGAAAATTGAAATTGAAAATTTATACGCTACAATTAACATTTCACACAATTCTTACACCGTTGATTTGATAAGAAGTTTAAAGCCTTTTCCGTGAACATTCATGATTTCGATTGCCGGTTCTTCCCTCAATAACTTGCGCAACTTGGCAATATAGACATCCATACTTCGGCCATTAAAATAATTGTCATCTCCCCAGATTGCTCTAAGCGTGGCATGCCGATCCAAGATCTCTCCCTCGTTTTTCACGAGCAGGTGTAACAACTGATTTTCTTTGGTAGTCAATTTCTTGTTACCCTCCTTAAGATATAACATTCTCAGTTCAGGGTTAAAACGAATAGACCCGAGTTGGTATACTTCGCTTTGTGTGCTCGTAACGATTTCTGTTCTGCGCAATATTGCCTGTATTCGCGCCAAAAGTTCTTCCATGGCGAAAGGCTTGGTCATATAGTCGTCTGCCCCAAGCTCAAATCCCTGCAATTTATCATCCTTCATTGATTTTGCAGTCAAAAACAAAATAGGTATGCGCTTATCAAGCTCACGAATTTCTTTTGCCAACGTATACCCATCCATCTCCGGCATCATAATATCGAGGATACAAAAATCGTAACTTCTATTGCTGAACTGTTCGTAGGCTAACTTGCCATTTCGTGCAAGGTCTACATCGAACCCTTTGTTCCTCAAAAACGTATTCAACAGCGTTCCCAGATTGTCATCATCCTCTGCCAATAAGATCTTTACTTTCTTGTCCATGTTCATTCATTTATAATCACTATAAATTCAGTACCTACACCAACCTTACTTTTAACCTGAATTTGCCAGCCTTGAAGATCTGCAATTGCCTTCACATAACTCAAGCCAAGGCCAAATCCTTTAACATTATGTACATTTCCGGTCGGAATTCGATACAACTTATCGAAGATTTTAGACAAATACTCCTTCCGAATTCCAATGCCTCGATCTTTAACGCTCAAACGTATCTTTTTAGTGTCCCTGCTCAAAGAAACGACAATAATAGGCGCTTTATCGCTGTATTTTATGGCATTATCCACAAGGTTCGAGATGACATTTGTCAAATGAAGACGATCTGTTTCAATTTGAAGTGACTCATTCGGAAGTTCCAGTGAAAGTTGACCTCCCATCGCTTCAACTCTGAATTGCGCATGCTGACAAACCTCTTTCAATACATCATTCAAACTCACTAGTTCGGATTGCAAGCGAAGTTCGCCACGATCGATCACTGCACTTTGAAGAATCCGTTCTACCAGAGTTCCAAGGCGTTTATTCTCATCGGAAATCATCTTCACATAAGGCGCTATTTCCTCATTTTTTCCAGACGTCACCATATCTTTATCACCTAATGCCTCACAGGCAAGTGAAATCGTAGAAATTGGGGTTTTGAATTCATGGGTCATATTGGAAATGAAATCATTTTTCATCTCCGAAAAACGTTCCTGGGTAACAATGGTCTTAAACATGAAAATCAATGCTGTAACAATGAGCATGATCAACGTCAGACTTATAAAAAATGAGCTCCACATTTCCTTAATTAAAAACATCCCTTTTTTAGGAAAATAGATGTACAGATAAAGGTCTTCGTCGAGGATGTTACTTGGAAAAAGTTTCGTTTTGCCTGAAACCAAAGTATCTAATTTTAAAGTATACGTTGGTGGGAAATGTCGGAAGTGAATGGGAACTCCCAGCTGATTGGCCACCATAAACCGGTATGTATGCGGAAGATCATCGTTGGCAAGCTCTGTTCGAATCACTGAATCAAGAAATACAACATCTATTCGTTTGTCGGGATGCGTGTATACATTTTCCCGAAAGGTTTCCACCATTAATTCATTAATAAACCTTGCCTTTCGAAAGATTTGCTCTGTCACGCGCTGATCCAATTGTATTGAAAGTCGTATCGAATCACTATTTGGCAAACCACGCCGGGGATTATCAAACAAATCACGTAATTCACGAACATCTCTCGCCATTACTTTTTGTTCGGTAGAAAGTCCGGTCAGAGAATCATAAGAGCTGCCAGTAATGATCAGGTAATTGTGGCGTTCACCGTTTTCAAATAAAATTGTATCCTTAATAGAAACAGACTCCTTAGCCGCGATCAGATCCTTGAATTCCTGTTTTAAGATGTCTTTGTACTGACCTCTGAAGTCGCGGTCAACGATGTGCAAATATCTACGGATATCCTCTGCTTTTTCATGACGAATAGCAATTCGTTCAAGTGAAGTCGATAAATTAGTTTCGTATTGTGTTTTTTTGCGGTCGTACAGCTGAAGTGTCTGAAAAGCTTGAATAATCAGCAAGGCGAGAAGCGCAGTGACTACCACCGAAAAAATGAACTTAACTCGGATCTTCTTCAATTCAGACTTTTTTCAAATGTAGCACCGGGCAATAGGCAAGTTGCTAGGCTTAACGTTTTTTAACATCGTGTGTAAATTATATAGAAACTTTAGGAAGGAGCTTAACTTTACTGCTCAAACACGAAATTTCTCTTCACAACGTTGTACATTCGTGGGAATGTCTTTGCCTCGGCTACTTATTGGTATTCTGATGTCTCTCCTGTGCTATACGATTCAGGCACAAGAGAGCTCGTTGCGCCAGCAAACATTCAAAGCAACTCTGGACACTCTTAAGCTAGACACACTATCCATTTACCCTTACAGTTTCAAAATAATTTGTAGCGAAAAGATTCTTCCCCGTGAGGATTATTATTTAGACCATTCCGCGGCACGATTCAAACTTCATAAAAAATGCGGTGATTCCATAACTGTGGAATACCGGGTGTTACCGTTTGATCTTTCTAAAGAATACAGCAGGAGGAACTCAAATATCATCTTCAGGCAGGGACTTCCCGATGAACGAGACAAATTTAGAATTGAAAATACCTACAGCGTAGAAGATGTATTCGGAGGAAGTTCCCTAAATAAATCAGGCAGTATTTCACGGGGTGTGTCCTTTGGGAACAATCAGGACATTGGGATAAATTCCACGCTTAACCTTGAACTTTCAGGAGAGATTGCTCCCAATCTTAAATTGTTGGCTAGCTTCAGGAATTCGATCAGGTTTTTATACAGATCTACAACGATCGATTAAAGCTGGTTGCAGGTGACTTTTGGATTTACAGGCCCAAAGGCTATTTCATGAATTACAAAAAACGCGCACAAGGGTTAAACATAAACTATCAATGGGGAAAAGACTCACTGAATGTTTGGAAAACGGAGCTAAGTGGTGCTCTGTCAAGAGGAAAGTTTCACAGACAAATCATTCAGGGCGTGGAAGGAAATCAAGGTCCATACCGACTTCGGGGAGCGGAAAACGAACCATTTATCATCATTCTTGCCGGAACAGAGAGGGTATACATCGATGGCAGATTATTGGAAAGGGGTCAGGAAATGGATTACACCATAAATTACAATACTTCCGAGCTCGTGTTTACCTCACGAAACCTCATCACAAAAGATTCGCGGATCGTGGTAGAATTCCAATATACTGATCAGAATTATGCCCGATCGCTCGTCCAGTCATCGACGACCTATTCCTCCGAAAAGATAAGTTTCTGGTTCAATGCCTACAGCGAGCAAGATGCAAAAAACCAAACCCTACAGCAAGAGCTTTCACTTTCTCAAAAACAGTTACTCTCGTCCATAGGAGATTCCCTGGAGCTTGCAACAACCAACAGCATCGATTCAGTTGGATGGTTTGAAAATCAGGTGTTGTATAAAATGATCGATTCACTCGGTTATGATTCAGTCCTTGTCTTTTCAGTAAATCCGGATTCTGCATTTTTCAGAGCGACTTTCACATACGTTGGACCCGGGAAAGGAAACTATATCTTCAGCAATTCAAATGCGCTTGGAAAGGTATTCCAGTGGGTGGCTCCCGTTTCAGGACTTCCTCAGGGAGATTACATTCCTTCTCGGCTGATCATTACGGCTCAACAACGACGAATGGTTAGCAGCGGAGCGCGCTACCGATTGCGAAAGAATCTATTTATAGAAACAGAGCTTGCCTATTCCGGATACGATAAAAATACGTTCTCACGGATTGACGGTGAGGATGATTCCGGGATTGCCAACCGCACAAAACTTTTGGGGACACTTCCTTTGGGTAAGAACACCGATTCCCTTCATTCATGGGAGCTAGATACGAAAGCAGAGCTGGAATACCTGGATCGGTTCTTTAATCCAATCGAACAATACCGTTCGGTGGAATTTGACCGGGATTGGAACACCAGAAATAAAGGGTACAAGGGTAAGCAGCTCTATTCTACAGCAGGAGTTAATTTAAAGAACAAATCCGCAGGAAATATAAATCTGGAAGGGCAATTCTATTCAATTGGCAATGACTACCAGGGAATTAGGGCAGCAACAGACGGAAAGTGGAACAAAAATGGATTTCGTGCCAGGTGGGATGGAAGTTACCTTTCCAGCTCAACCGTTGAACAAAATGAATTCATCAGACACAGAGCAGAGCTCTCCAAAGATTTCAAATGGTTTAAGGTGGGCTACATAGATGATCATGAATTAAATCGCTTCAAAAGTAGCAGCATGTCACTGGATATTGGGAGCTATCAATTCTTTGATTACCAATTCTATATTGCCAACGGAGACTCCGTTAAAAACATGTTCAAGCTCTTCTACCGAGAACGGTACGATCAATTTTCAGACAGCAGTACACTCGTGCCTGCAGCAAAAGCAAGAACTTCAGGTGGAGAGTTTAGGATCAGTGAATTGAAAAATCAGTCGCTCAATATCATCACAGCATATCGTGAGCTGAAGATTATTGATCCAAGCTTGATCAATCTTCCTCCTGAAAATACCGTGACCGGTAGGATAGATCACGAAATCCGTGTGTGGAAAAATGCGCTGACCTGGACAAACTTTTACGAAGTCGGTTCCGGATTGGAACAAAAAAGAGAATTCCTCTACATTCAGGTCAACGATGGACAGGGAGTGTATACCTGGATCGACTACAATGGCGATGGTGTAAAAGATCTCAATGAATTTGAATTGGCTCAATTCGTTGATCAGGCGAGCTACATACGCGTTTTCACTCCAAGCAGTGAATATCAGAAAACCTATTCCAATGAATTAAATGAATCAGTTTTTTGGCGTCCGGAACGCATTTGGTCAAATAAAAAAGGTATTCTCGGGGTTTTAAGTCGCTTTTCCAATCAGGCACGGATACGCATCAATCGAAAAACGAATCTTTTTAATGGTATTGAGGCATTCAATCCATTTGCTTCACAGATCAGAGACACTAACCTCATCTCCAGCACATATAATTTGAGAAACACCCTCTTCTTCAATCGAACATCCAGCATCTTTAGTGCAGAATATAATTTTCAGGATCTAAGAAGCAAAACATTGTTGGCAAGTGGATTTGATTCAAGAGCGAACTTATACCATGAGCTTTCCTTTCGCTGGAATATAAAAAGGGTGTTTTCCATAGAGGCAAAAGGACAAAAGGGAACAAAAGACTCTGAAGCAGATTATACGAGCGGCAGAAATTATTCTCTAGCCTACTATTTTATTCAGCCAAGTCTGATCTTTCAACCCGGAACAAGTTTTAGGGTTTCATTGGATGTTCGATACAGCGAAAAAGAAAATGCACCAGTGTATGGTGGTGAAAATGCCATATTACGTGAAATCGGGACGACTTTTAAATACAATCAAGCTGAAAAAGGAAGTTTGCAAGGCGGAATAAAGATGGTGAACATTGCCTACTACGGTAATGCGAATTCAGCCTTAGGCTTTGAAATTCTTGAGGCACTCAAACCCGGGATTAATTATACCTGGAATATTGGATATCAGCGCTCTGTATCACGGAATCTTCAACTTTCAATTCAATACAATGGTAGAAGGTCAGAAAACAGTCGTACCATACATAGTGGCGGAATGGAGCTCAGGGCTTTCTTCTAATTATCCAATCTGTTCGTCCAGAAACATACGATAGATCATCCCGTCTGATAATCCGATTTTAGGCACAAGGATATTTACGCTTCGAAGTTCTTCAAGCAGATATATATAGATCTTCAGCGCCGGAACGATCACATCGGCCCTGTCCGGTTTTAGCTGATACACCTCCACCCTTTGCTCAACGGAGAGAGCTTCCAGTTTTTTATAAAGATTTTTTAGTTCACTCAGCTCAATTGCCCCCTGATGAGCAGCGCCGACAAGTTTGTGTACTTTGTTAATATTTCCACCGGTGCCGTAGATCTGATGGGGCGATTTCAAATCTACATGTCTTATAATCCAATCATGTATTTCCGCCCAGATATCCTTTTTGACCTTATCCTTTAGAAAACGAATTGTACCAATTTCAAAGGATTTGGATGCTACCCGTTCACCGCTCTCAAATACGCTAACCTCGGTACTTCCACCACCGACGTCCACTACAATAAAGGGCACTGTTTTATCAATGTCTAATAGAAAAAAGGTTCCGAAAATCAATTCAGCTTCTTCATTGCCTGAAATCACTTCTACCTTTACTCCCGTTTCGTCTTTAATTCGTTCTATTATTTTTTCAGCATTCGATGCTTCACGCATGGCGGATGTTGCAACCGCACGTAATTTACGCACCTCAAAGATTTCTGAAATCAATTTGAATGCTTGGATAGTCTTAACGAAATCTTCTGTTTTTTTCTTTGACAGCTTCCCATTTGTAAAGACCTCTTCTCCCAGACGTAACGGTACCCGTGTATAAGAAATCTTTTTGACAAAGGAATGACCGTCGACTTTTTCTACCTCTCCAACCAAAAGTCTGGCAGCATTCGTTCCTATATCTATGGCGCCAAATTTCACAGTATACTTAATTATTTTTTTCTGAAAAAGATCTTGATTGGAACGCCACAAAAATCAAATTTTTCGCGCAATCTGTTCTCCAGAAAACGTTTGTAGGAATCAGGAATATATTGAGGTAAATTACAGAATATGGCAAACGATGGTGCATGTGTAGGCAATTGTTGCACATATTTAATGCGAATGTACTTTCCTTTCATTGCAGGAGGTGGCGTGGCTTGAATGATCTCAAGCATGACCTCATTCAATTTAGATGTTAGGATCTTCTTGGTCCTGTTTTCGTGCACCATCATTGTAGCCTCCAGTGCTTTGTGAATCCGCTGCTTTGTGATTGTAGAGGTAAAAATAATCGGAACATCGTTGAAAGGCGCCAATTGTTTACGGATATTCTCTTCAAATTTCAGCATCGTATTTTGGTCCTTTTCCACCAAATCCCATTTATTGACGAGTACCACGACGCCTTTTGAATTCTTTTCGATGATGTAAAAAATATGAAGGTCTTGTTTCTGCAATCCCTCTTCAGCGTCAATCATGAATATACATACATCCGAATTCTCGATGGTCCTTACAGATCGAAGAACTGAGTAATATTCAATGTCCTCCGTAACTTTCGCTTTCTTGCGGATTCCGGCGGTGTCAATGAGCATAAAATCAAAGCCATATGCTTTGTAGCGTGTATTGATTGAATCCCTTGTCGTTCCTGAAATATTGGTAACGATGTTTCGTTCTTCGCCTGTTAAAGCATTGACAAGAGAGGATTTACCTACGTTTGGACGGCCAACGATAGCAATTCTTGGAAGCTCATCCTTTTCGTTCACGGAATCGTCTTCTTTATCGAAATGCTTCACAATTTCATCCAATAAATCTCCTGTTCCACTCCCATTTGTGGCAGATAAATCAAATACATCTCCCAAGCCAAACTGATAAAATTCAGATGAAAGGCCAACTCTGTCGGTATTATCTACTTTATTGGCAGCAATTAAGACTGGTTTTTTAGATCTTCTCAAAATCGCAGCAACAGTTTCATCCAAATCAATTATTCCCGTTGTTACATCCACCATGAAAATAATTACCGTAGCCTCCTGAATGGCAATCTCTACCTGTTTCCGAATCTCCTCTTCAAAAATATCTTCGGAACCTTTTACATACCCTCCGGTATCGATGACAGAAAATTGAATTCCGTTCCATTCCCCTTTACCATACAAACGATCACGAGTGACCCCGCTGACCTCTTTCACAATGGCATTACGTGATTCTGTTAGACGATTGAACAAGGTGGATTTTCCTACATTCGGGCGACCTACTATGGCGACTATGTTACTCATGCTTAGTTAGAACAAGGAATAAAGAGCAAAGAACCAAGACTCATCCTTGTTCATCGTACTTTTTCCAAATCAGTGTTATGTTTATTTCCGCGATGGAACAAGAGTAACCCTGTAAACAAATGAATATCAGATTAAATATAAATCCTTGTTCCTTGTTCTTTGCTCTTTGCTCCAATCAATATCCGTATTTCTTTAATTTATTTTCAGTTGATCGCCAGTCCTTGTCGACTTTTACAAATGTCTCCATGAAAACTTTCTGATCAATAAACTTTTCTATTTCTTTTCTTGCATCACGACCGATCTTTTTCAGCATTTCACCTCCTTTACCGATAATAATGCCCTTTTGAGAGTCTCTTTCCACAATGATCAGCGCCCGGATTCTCGTCAGACCTTCCTCCTCCTTGTATTCTTCAATCTCCACCTGACAGCTGTATGGCACCTCTTTTTCACAAAAAAGAAAGATTTTCTCACGAATGATTTCGGAAACAAAAAAACGCATCGGTCGATCTGACAATTCCTCCTTATTGTAATATGCAGGGTTCTCAGGAACAAGCTCAAGAATTCTGTTCCAAACCGTTTCTACATTGAAATCATGTAAGGCTGAGACTGGAAAAATCTCCGCGTTAGGAACTTGTTCTCTTAATACGCTCAAGCGTTTCCTCGTGGTTCATTTTGCTTTCTCGGGTATCCGTAATAAAGATCAACACATCTGCATCCTTCAGGGAGGTGTTCACATACTCCATCATTGCCTCGTGCAACTTATAGGCAGCATTTACCACTCCGGGTGTATCCGAAAAAACAATTTGATAATCCTCATCGTTCACAATACCAAGAATGCGATGACGGGTGGTCTGTGCTTTGGATGTAACAATAGAAAGTTTTTCACCTACCAGGCGATTCATGAGGGTCGATTTGCCAACATTTGGACTTCCAACAATATTTACAAAACCGGAACGGTGCGCCATGAATCTTAAATCAGGCTGCAAAGAAACGAAAATTAGAGGGGGTGTGCAAGCACAATCACAAGCTTCGGTACCATTGCACCATTGGTATTGGAAAAGGAACGAGCTCTCGGTCAAATGAAATCCCAGTAAATCCAAATTGAAATGCCTTGCCTTCGGATTGATGCCACCGCACACCCGGAATAAAAAGTCCTAGACCTGGCTTGCGATCCTCCGTAGTAACTGTCACCAATTTATTTTGATACATTCCAGTTGCGGGGTCATACACTGTTTGCCATTCCGAAGAAGTGAATCGTGTCGTCTTGCCTTTAATCACAATAAATGAATCGAATACCAAACTAATCCTTGAGCTTACCTTGATCATTCCGGCAATGGAAGTAAGCGCTCTTCCGTCCGAATCCCCCTCTGCCCATATCACTCCATAACCCCCGGAGGCTGCGATATTTGCTCTTCTTGTTCCGTAAGATAAGCTTACAAAGGGAAGTGCCCCGCCTGCGTTTTTATCGGATCCTAGTAGAGTGATCCAAGAGGACGTACCGAGCATTGTACCAAGTGCAAAATGAAAATTATTCTTCAGCTGAACACTGTATTTGGCTGTCCCTACGATAGGCATGGCTAGCCAAGTGGTCATAATACCTAACCCAAACTTATCACTGACTGCAAATTGAAAATCCGGACCAAATAAATTCCATTGAATGTAGTGTTCTCCCTTTTTCATGGGAAGGCCATTGGTCGTGATGAAATATCGGGTTGAAAATCGATCTTCGCCGATGAATTCACCTTTTTCAGACAGTTCATTTTCTTTGATAGACTTGATTTCGCGCACTATGTATTGCGGAATAACGATAGTTCTCCCGTCATTCGTTTTGAGTGTCAGTTCACGTTCATCTTCTCTGAGAATATGACCTATTAGTTCTGTTCCGTCTGTTTTAATTACGCGATATTCCGTGGTATCCGGATGAATAGGTTGTTGTGAAAAACCGTTAAAATAAAACAAGTATGCTATTAGGATAAGTATTCCTTTTCTCATTCGGTAGTTTTGCCCAAATAAAAATAGGAGACTGAAGCAAGCATGAATTAATTCAATTACCGCTACGCACGATTAAATGAAATCCATGGAAATTTAAGTGCGAAAACTGATCAAAATCCGCAGTTAATTACTCTATTTAATCGAATCAATTATACTCTGCATGTGTGCTACTGTTCTTTGTATACTCACCTGAATGTCATTGAGCTCTTTCTGTGCCTGTAGTATTATTGAGTCACAATTTTTGACCACAGCGTACTCCTCAGCACAGGAATAAATGTATGCCTTGTTGACAGTGGCCGTTTTAAAATCAGCCAATGCTTTCTCAAGATCGGAGTAAATGCCATCCAAAATCGGAAGTTCTTCCCTAAGAATTTTTAGATCCTCCTTTAATTGCTGCAATTCATTTGGATGAGAGGACCCTGAACGCTTCTCAAAAGCTGCCAGCTGAATACCATATTTTTTTAATTGAGCTGATAGCTCTTGTCGGATGTTTGGAAATTCGAGTAATTTTTTTTCAAAATCATTCACGTATGATTTTGTCTCACAGACCTTAACAACCGGAACAATTTCTGAATTCACATACGAGTTAAATTCGTTTGCTTTCTCAATCGTTGCCTCTCCTTTTTTCTGTAATGTTTTGATCGTTGATTTGACCAACTTACGGGTGGATTTAAATTTCTTCCATTCTTCAGTTCCAGAAGCAATTTTTTCTTTTCCTTTCGTGTAACTGGAAAATGAGGCATAGGCATCATTCACTGTCTTTTGCATTCCAACAATCTGTTCCTGTCTGGTGGCAACATCAATTGACAAGCGTGTTGCTGTTTGAAATGGGTCTACATCGGATGGACACTGCAACGCTGCATAAGCACCACGTAATGTTGTAAGCTTCACAAGTATGTCATTGCAGTTTGTATTCACATTCGTCACGGAGGCTTTAAGTTTAGCGTCGACATCTGATGTTTTATAGTACACCTTGCATGAAGACAAAAACAGGAAGTTGACCAACAAAATAAGAAGTGAATGGAATTTCAAAATGAACATATTATAGCGTTAGGGTATTAAAAATCAATTTTCCTTAATAATTCGAACCGTTGAGCTGAATGCAGGAAAATGTAAGGTCAGCAAATACATTCCATCCTTCAAAGAGCGTATATCAATAACCTTATCGCCCATTCCCCGCAACATTTCCTGACCAGCCAGTGAATGAATTTGAAAACTTCTATGTCCAATTTCCTCAATTTCCAACATTTCATGTACTGGATTTTGGAGTACCAACAGCGGATGTTCTGTTTCATCTAAAAAGGCATTGGAAGGACAAGACTTGTTCTTCAAAAAATCCCAGATGACCTGTGGTGAATAGAAATCGAAATTAATCGTCCCGGCACCTCCCAACAACGTCTGGATTCCCGGCCACTGATGCCCACCCCCGTCTATTTTGATTAATTCAAGTGAACTCGCGCAATTCTGATATGTGATCCTCTGGGGCGAGGATAAATCGAGCAGATTGGTATTTGGCATAGCAGCAGTAATAGGCGTCGAACTACACGAAAGAAATCCACTCCATTTATTCATGACCTGATCAACCGAAACACCTGTTCCTGCTCCACCGTTAAAAGGTACAACGGCATCTGCCGTTCCATGAATATGAAGCACTGCAGGCGAATAGTGAGGAGAACAATTGGCGTAGGTCGTGTCACTCATATTTCCAGCCACCGTTGCTATGCCTGCAAAGCACATAGATGATTCACATGCGATCTTGTGACTCATAAATCCACCATTTGAGAATCCCACAAGGTATTGACGCAGGGGGTTGGTGCCAAAATTCGTTTGAAAATATTGAGCCAATGACTCAATAAAGCCAAGATCATCAGCCGTAGAGACCGTCAGATTCATGTTGGCATTCCAGGCAAAATTCAATCCATCAGGATACACCACGATGAAATTATCCTGTTCAGCAATGGCATTGAATTGTGTGATATCCATAACTCCCGCGCCAGTTTGAGTGAGGCCGTGCAATAGAATAAGTAGGGGCACCTGCTGTCCGGTCGTCCAATTAGAGGGCGTGTAATAAACAAAGCTTCGTGACACCCCATCATGAAGCAAGGTGGAATTTACTTGAGAGCTGACTGATAGCTGGCATAAAAACAGGCAACAAAACAGAAACATCTTTTTTGAGAACATACTCTTCAATCTACAGACATAGAAGTAAAGTTAATTGAATTAGCTATTGAATTGGCGGACGTTCGGCTTTGTTGTTCGTCCATTGCAAGGTTGCAAGGATTCTATATTCATGCTATATCTCCTGAACTTTGGAGTATAAATCAAAAAAACAAGTATCATGAAAAACAAAAAAACACTTTACCACTTCATTTTGGACAGCAGCGGTTCAATGAGTGCAGATCGCGTGAACACCGTTAACATGTTCAACAAACAAGTTACAACGGTAAAATCTTTGGCAAGTCAATTTCCGGATCAACAATTTTTGGCCGGTTTGACCATCTTCAACCAAGAAGTGAATCATATTTTACAGGAGACGCCTGCAAATCAGTTGAGAGAGCTCAGCTATGACAGATATTTCCCAGATGGAATGACTGCATTGTTTGATGCCATTGGTGAGTCGACCGCTCGCATAAGAGAAAAATTCGGAACCGAGATTTTGGATGGTCGAATGTCAGTAGTGATGATCGTGCTAACGGATGGTCATGAAAACGCAAGCCGCATGTATGATGTCGCGAGGATATCGAAGCTGATCAGAGATCTGGAGGCAACCGATAATTGGTCTTTTACCATCCTTGGTGCTGATTTCGATATCACGGCTATGTCTCAGACCATGAATATCAGACCAACGGCAGCCTTCAATTATTCCAAAGCTGATTTTAAAGCCATGGAGAACGATATGTCAGAATCGATCCATGCCTACGCGGAAATGAAATCGAAAGGATTCATCTCCAAAGATTTCTTCAAAAAGAAATAATCCAACGTATACCTCAACTGAATCCCTAAGTTCCTCAAACCCTCTAAAACAACGTATTATGAAAACAAAGAAAATCAATGTGTTTTATACACCGAAGCAGGTATGTACAGAATCAATTCAAGAAAAAAGCTATTCTAAGTCTCCTTTAAAACCAAAATTGCTCATGCAGTATCTGATAGACCATGGTTTTGGCGAATATCTTCAGTTTTGTGATGATTTCCCGACATTCGGAAAGAAAGATTTTCTTCTGGCACATACCCTCGAATATGTGAATGATTTTTTCGAAGGAGGGAGGTTAAGTGTAACCAATGGTTTGCCCTGGAGCAGGGAATTAGTGGATTCAGTTGGATATACAAATAGCTCTCTTTACCATGCTATCAAGCATGCTTGTGAGAATCCGGACACAATAACTTTCAGTCCTACCTCCGGATTTCATCACGCTACTCCAAACGCAGGAATGGGCTTTTGCACCTTTTCGGGCCAGGTTATTGCTTCATTGAAATTGTATCAGGAAAAAGGACTTCGTGGAGCTTATCTTGACCTTGATGGTCATTTTGGCAACAGTATACCCAACTCCAGCAATCACTTTCCCGAGGTAAATCAGGCCATTGTTATGAACATTAATCCACAATTCAGCCATGAAGACTATCTGATTGATTTTAAGAGGCAACTAAATATACTTTCAGAAAAAATTAAAGCTAAAGAAGTTGATTATGTTGTATGGTGTCACGGCGCTGACTCCCATGAATGGGATGACCTAGGTCACCAATGCAGCACGGAGGAATGGATTGAATGTTCAAGACTCTTCTACACCAGAATCAGTGAACTTGAAAATGAACTTGGGATACAAATCCCCATTACCCTTTCGCTTTTTGGCGGGTACCGAAAAGATGATTACAAAAGTGTACTTAGCCTACATGCGACAGATTTAAAAATCGCTCTTGAGATTTTAACTGGACAAAAAATAAACTATACGATGAATGTAAATCCACGGAAATATCACATTGATTTAGTATCATTGAACAATGAAAGTTCATCTTCTGAGATCCAACGAGCTTGATGCTGAAACCTATTCCAATGTACTTAATCTATTGAGGCAATGGAATGGTCCAGTTGAATTTATTTCCGGCGAGTCAGAGTTGGAGCTGAACCGTTTACTTACCAGAGTTTGGGAGAATGAGGAGGATTTTGAGCTCAAAGCCTGCTACTCTGTTGAACCAAATAATCGAAGCTACGCTGTATTCCCGATGGAAGAACAATATCAAACATGGGACTTCTTCTTCGATCAGTGTGGGAGATATAGATTGGAAAATGGCATCGATCAGAATGAGCAGATCTTCTTGTTAACCAACCTAGGCAATGATAAGAACTGGTTTGGAGCAGTGCATGAAAACAGAAAAGACTACTTCATTCAAACATCGGGTTGGGAACATTATTTTGGAAGTAAAATAGATATCCGTTTTCCAATAGCCTATGAAGTGGTAATCTGGTTAATTCGGCAGCTGATGTTTGATGATAGAAATCAAATAATAAAAAATGTTCATCAGCAGTCACGCGGATGTGGAAATGATTTTTGTCAGCAAAAACGAGAAATCATTCTGAAGATGCGAACTGCGGACCTCTGCCATGATTGCATCGATCAACTGAAGCGTAAAGATGTCTCCCCACACATTGTTGAGCAACTTTTCGGAATTATGGAAGGGATTAGACAAGGGATAATGTACCGCGAACGAATCAAGGTGTTTCACAAGCCAAGCCGATTAGAATTGCGAGGACACATGAAACGACTCTTTCTTCCAGATTTAGGAGACCTAGAGCTTCGTTTCAACCCTAAAGAAAAAACCCTCTATCTTTTTTACCTGAACCATCCGGAAGGGGTACATTTGACACATCTGCAAAACCACAGAGAAGAAATTACGCGCTATTATCAATTGTTTACCAACAACTATAATCGGGAATCCATCGAGCGTTCCATCAATCTGCTTCTTGATCCTTTGGACAACGATATCAATGTTATTCTCTCCAGAATTAAACGCAAATTAAAGGATGCCGTTGGCGAACAACTTCTGGGATATTACATGATTGATGGCCAGCACGGCGAAGACAAAAAGATTCTTCTCGACAGAGAATATGTAACTATTGTAGATTGAAAGCAAGCTTTCATTTCGCCCATAATGGGATTATTGCATGATCCCTGTGTGGGGAAGCTTAAAACACATCCCTGCTCTCGTACCTCGATCAGCTGGTCTTTTTTTGTTCCCGAAATTTGAAAGCAAGCTTTCA
>JAJTDX010000096.1 GCA_021298235.1 Cryomorphaceae bacterium
AAAGCCTCCCCCAATTCTTATGTCCATTTCATCAAATAATTCGTAGGACATGCCTCCCCTAAATGCAAAGATATTCTTGTAATTTCTGGGGGATTTCGTATCAACGAGAGATGAAGTGTTTTTTGCATAGTCGAACGCGAGAGTATCATAAATTCTCCACCCCACATAATTCACATCAAGCACAAAAGCAAGCTTATCATTCGGCGTGTAAGAACCCCCAAGTGTTGTAACGCTGGGCAAAGGCAGGGCAGAAGTAAATGTACTATCAGGGAAATTGGCACTAAGAGCTTCTGGAACCGTAAAGTTCACCTCGCCATCGGGAAGGGACATTCGCACTTTAGAACGGTAGGTCAATCCCAGTGCCCACTTATCATTGAGCTTCACATGCATCCCAGCATTGTATCCATACCCTATTGCTTTTCCTGAAAGTTCTGCTTGACCATACGTGCCATCCGCAAATTGAACAGGCAGGTCCTTTTGAAGATTGACTCTACCGACACTCACAAGAGGTCCGACACCTATACTCACATGTTCATTAAATCTGTATGCAAGAGTTGGTTGTATAAAAATTGCCTTAAGCTCCAATCGGGTTAGCGCAAAACGACCAATCCAGTTGTCCTCCCATTGAACCGTACTGCCAAAAGGCGTGTAAATTCCAAGGCCATATTTTAATTGGGAGAATTTTTTACACTGGAACAGGGCATACAGCGAAAAGGGCGTGCCCACAGGGTTTTCGGTTCGGTAACCTTGTCCGGTAAGAGAATCCACATAAAGCACATTCGCAAAGACGTCTGTCATTGCTGCATTCACCGAATTTTGTTCAGAGAAACCAGTAGATCCGGGATTATAGAATATGCTTGCTCCATCCTGAAACAAGGCGGACCCTGCGCAACCCATCCCCTGTTGTTTCTGTCCTTGAAAATTTACCTGAAACCCTTGTGATAAGAGAATCATTGGAGGTACAACAGCAATAAGGACAAGTAGTTTTCGAAGCATAGTTTTGGTCACAGGCTGTTCTTGAAGGGCTAATTTACGTTAAAATCTTAAAAATATACTATTGTTTTTTTTCAATTAGGTCTTTTCTATCCAGTTGAATGTAAAAATCACTTAGTTTGGGATCTGCGCGATAGTAATCTGTCGAAATAATTTGCGCGCCACTCTGCCATGCAGACCGGAACCTACTGTAATCGCTTGATCGTGCCTCAATTGTTCCTGCATCCGAACGAGTACGAACCATGTATTTTTGTGTCAACTCAAAAATTTCAGCTTCATTTCCAATCGGGTCGTTTTTTATTACGAAGGCCGTTTGGTCTCCCCCCGGCGGACCGTAGACAAACATTGGTCGGTTTTTAACCGTAGAATACTTTTGAGTAGGATCACCATCAAGAATAAAAAATACTGTTCCGCTTGATTCCCTAAGTGTTGGCCATCCGATACTGTCTAGGCGCTCAGAAATCGATTTAAAGTTGCCCTGAAGTCTTTCAGGTGTGAACAGTTTTTTGGGGTTATTTTTCCATGCCACCTTCAACTCCTCATCCAACGCAAGCATGGCATTCTCTGAAAATGGGACTGCTTTTTTAAAGCCCAGTAAACGAAGGAACCTCGAGTAATTCCCTGGAGTTGCTGTTTTAAGCTCAAGATTGATGAACAGTGGGGAGTGCTGTTTATGGTTTTCGCTCCAAGCATTAAGCTCATCCAACACCTGACGGAAGGTCGTGTAATTACTCTCGTAATCTACATCTGCGATATGCAACACCTTGAAACCAGGAGACTGAAGTAGTGTATCTTTTGAGCGTTGTTTCAAACCCCGCACGAATAAGTTTACTCTTCGTTTGCGGTATTTCCCGCCTTGAGGATCATAATATAAGTCGATTTCAAATCCACGAATATTAAAAGAATCGAGCTGTGTGGTCAGAGATTCATGGCCATAATCCATCTGAATAGGATCTAGATCACCACTCAAATGCCGTTTAAAATGTGTAAGAAATTTCAGAATGGAGGGATCCGGCTTCTTTTTGTAACTGTTGTGTGATGCAAGAAATCGGTATTTATTGAGTGGAAGACTGTCAGAATCTTGTGCAAAAGTGATACCCATTGAAAAGACAATTCCAATTATGAAAATAGCTTTAAGCGATTTGTACATCAATTTATCGGAATTTTAAGTTCAACACATGCCCCGCCATCATTTAAGAACTCAATTTCCCCTTCCAATTGATCGGTTAGTGACCGAAGAATTTGAATACCAAACCCTGATTCTCTATTCTTTTGATTCAAGACTGAAGGGTGAAAACCAACTCCGTTATCGCGCACATTAATTCGAACAGACTGTTCAGTTTCATTGATTTCTATTTTAAGCATATTCTCTGCTGTTCGTACGTCTTGAAACGCATGTTTTATGCTATTCCCTACACATTCCATAACAATCAGTCCAACCGGTATAAGTCTGTTGATATCCAGACTGATGGGAGCGGCATGAAGTTGAAATTTAATGTTTTGCCCAATTAAAATAGATGAAACAATCTTTTGAATATAATCTCTAACGTCAATGTGCTCAAAGTCAGCAGATCTGTACACCGCCTCATGTGCTGATGCAATGGCATTAATACTCTCTTCTACCTCACTGATCGCAATGTGTCCATTGACCTGCTTCAAGCGGGCAATACTCTTAACTAACTGAAGATTGTTTTTTACTCGGTGATGGACCTCGCTTAAGAGGACTTCTTTCTCCTCCAACGCTTTCTTTAGATTCAGCTCCTGTTCTTTTTGCTCGGTAATATCAATATGGGAACCACACATTCTTAAGGGCCTCCCCTCCTTGTCCCATTCAAACACTTTTCCACGGTCGTGGACCCACACCCAATGGCCATCTTTGTGACGCATGCGTGCCTGACAATCATAGTAGCTAGTTTCTCCGCTGAAGTGCGAATTCAAAAGCTTGTTAGACCATTCCAGATCTTCGGGATGAGCGTGCTTCATCCATGTCTCAATACTGATTGGCTGAAGCTCTTCCAGTGTGTATCCTATTATTTCCGCCCATCGCTCGTTAAAAAGGGTTTCTCCTGTCTGAACATTCCAATCCCAGATACCGATCCTGGTGCCTGAAATTACACGAATATTTATGTCATCGATTATCTGCATTAACTGGCTTTATGAGTTGGTAAAAAAACAACTCCAAATAGATGTTAAAGAGACTTAGAGCATGTAGACCTAACAAATACGCGGGCATTACTTCTTTCTAAATCTTAACAAACTCTACCCTCCTGTTATTCGCTTTGTTTTCAGGAGATGAGTTATCGTTGAAAGGCTTGCCTTCACCGTAGCCTTTAGTTGTTAACCGTGAGGCTTCCACGCCCAATTCTGTGAGCTTCTTTTTTACCGCATCGGCACGCTCTTGAGACAATTTAATGTTAGCAGACTCTTCCCCGTCGCTGTCTGTATGGCCTCCGATCTCGAACTTTAACGTAGCATCGTTTTTCATCAAGGTAGCAATCCCGTTCAATTCACCGAAACTTTCCGGACGAATAGTGGACTTGCCAACATCGAAGGTGATTCCACGGGCAATATATTTTCCATTTGAAGTCAGCAACTTGTATGGATCAGCGCCTCCCTCGGCAATGCGAACATTCTTAATATATGACTGGTAGCCGTCTTCTCCTTCCGAGACTTGGTCCGCATTGATCTGAAAGGTGTAGATGTCTCCTGCAGAAATTTGTGCATTCAATACACGTTGCGCATTCAAATAAACTTTCAAAGAACGTTTGTTTATCGCAATGGATACATGAACCCATTTATCGATGAGGTCAGCGGGAAGGTCAACATCCGAATCTTTCTCTCCAGCGGAGTATGTGCCTGTAAACCCGTTAAATGTGACTACTCCTTCAGATTTTATCACAATGCTCTGCATGAAATCACCTAATTTTTCAGTCATTTCCGATCCTCCATCGTTTTGCCATTCCTTTTCAGAAACAAATTGAATGTCCAGCTGTCCCCCCCATCCATCCTGGAGAACTTTTTTCCATGAGGAAGAATTTCCCCGGAACAAATAATCAAATTCAAAAGTGAGCTTATCCTGTACGGAATAACTTCCTTTTTTTCTTGGCGAAACTCGCGCATTGTTCAATAAACCCAAGCACATATCTGTTCCAATTTTAGAAACCTCTGCCCGGCCCTGTCCAACCTCCCAATACGAGGGTATTTCATTGAGTGACTCTTCCAGAAAATTATCTTCAAACAACACTTTGTTTCCCTGAACAAAATCAAATTTTTCATACGTTTTGTCAGCAACCTGTGCAAAAACAAAAGTAGTAGCGGGAAAAAGAATAAGAGTTAGAATAAATAACTTTAAGCTCATAATCTTGATTTATTTATGGAGACTAAAATACGAAATACTTTCATCTTCAGCACACTTGAATTTCAAATCATCGGTCGACCGAATAAGCACATAATTTACTGATTCCCCTCTGAAAATTTAAGTTGTCTCCAAAAATGTATAAAATTGATTGCTTAATTTGCACTGAAATTATTGACTGCTATTTTCCATTATGACAAAAGAAAAATTTATTCCAGCGAGCAGCGAGCAAATCCTGGAGAAACTAATCGCAAAAAAGATAGAGGCAAACGACGAAAAAGATCTGTTCAAAGTTTTGTTCACGAGGCTCGAGCATTTTTTTCATTACGATTCATTTGCATTCAATAAAAAACTAAAACTAAACTACGCACAATTTGATCCAGATAGATTGGCGACCGAACGACAGTTTTTCGAGACAAAAGAAGGTTTGGAAGAGTTCCGCACATCCTTCAACGAAATTTTGTTCAGAGGTAACTTTGAAGAAATAGACCGGGAGACCATTGAAAAATCTTTCAATTCGTCAGACCTGGTCGGGTTGAAGCTCTACATTGACTTCAATGACTTTAAGGAATATAAGCTTTTTGCCAGAGGGCGAACTAAAGGAAAGGAGACGATCAAGAAGTGGATCTTTTGGAAAAAAGAGATTGAGCTCGAATATTATGACCGCGTTGTGTTGTATTTGCATTACAATGAAGCGGAGCATTTCCGTGCAAAAAAAGAAAATGTAGATGAACTTGTTTTTGCTCCGAATACCATTGTGATAAAGGTATTTAAGCGGGTGCCCGTGAATGACATCGAAACTATTTTCCCAAATGCAGAGCCACGCATGTCGACGAAGGACAAATTGCTCTTGTGGGTACCGGCAATTGGTGGAGGCGTTCCAATTATTACAGCAAAGGTTATCCCCGCGCTCGGTAAAATCAATGAGGCCTATGCAAGCAACAATGTTTCCTCGATTGAGGGAATTAAAACTACTCTGATCCAAAGTGGCGCAATCTTAGCAGCGCTAGGGGCCTATATTTTCAAACAATACGGAGAATATCAAACCAAGAAAAGTGAATATCAGAAGCTGCTTACAGACAGCTTGTATTTCAAAAATCTAGGAAACAACAGCGGAGCATTTCATTCCTTACTAGATGCCTCTGAAGAGGAAGAGATCAAAGAAACGCTTCTTGTGTATTGCTTTTTATTCGGTTCGCCGGAGGGATCCGATGCAGCTTCTCTGGATACGAACATCGAAGAGTGGTTTAGGTCTGAATTCGAAAGCGACATCGATTTTGATATTCACGATGCCCTACAGAAGCTTCACCGCATTGGCCTTGCAGAGGTAACAAATGGGGTGTGGAAGGCTATGCCTTTAAAACATGCTATTAAACACGTAGATGAGATTTGGGACGGATTGTTTGAAGAGAAGTAAAACACAGAGCAATCTGATTTTATTTAGAAAATATCTCCTGTTTGAATCTGGAATTTCATAGAGTAAAACGCTTCAATGGTGACAATGTGAATAAAAATCAGCAACAAAACTTCAATAGCGAAAAACTGGTTTTTTGGAAATAAAAAAGGGGCTGATTGAATTCAGCCCCTTTGATTTTGCGTCGAGTTACCATTAGTATTTCACCACTTTCATTTCTTGCATAGAATTAGGATCTGAGACCCTGCAGGTATACATACCTTGCGGCAGATGTTCTAGAGAAAAAACGATGATTTCCTCATCTTTCAAGCCCTCAAGGACAACCTTTCCTAATAGATCTAAAAGTTCATACTTCCCTTTTATTGCGCTTGAAACGATAATAATATTATCCGTTGGATTTGGAAATACTGTTAGCTTGGAAAGATTAGTTTCTTCTAACCCTAGACATCCGTCGACAGTTACAAAAATTTCATCTGAACCCTCACATCCATTTGCATCAGTAACTGTAAGTGTAAATAACCCTTCATAATTTATTTCCGTATTGATCGTGCCGCTACCGTTACTCCAAAAGTACCCAGTGTATCCAGCAGGGCCTGAGAGCTCTATTGGCAGATGACTTTCACAAACAAGGGTGTCATTGGCTAATTGAAAATCAGGGTTCAGATTTACCAAGAGGCTAACCTGTGCGGTATCTGAGCAACCATTTAAATCAGTACCAACAACTTGATAAATTCCAGATTGAACGTTGTTTGTGGAAACACCATTCACGATACTATTATTCCAAGTGTATATTTGAGCGCCCGAACCGTAGAAGAGTACATTTTGGCCTTCACAAACCTCAGTATCACTTACATTGGCAAGAACATTAGGTTTTTCATTGACCGTTACCAATATGCTTGAGGAACTTGTGCAACCATTAATATCTGTTCCAACGACAGTGTATGTTTCGCTTAAATCTGGAAAGAAATAATTATTCTCGAACACTCCATTATTCTCCCATGTATACGTAACTGCTCCGGCTACAAACAAAGCCACAGAATCTCCCGAGCAAATAGTGTTATCACTTGCAGACGTTGTAACCTGTGGAAGTGGATAAACAGTCACTAAGAATTCATCAGTCGTATCAATACAGGCATGCAAATCGCTTTGAAGTGATAAATAATATGCTCCGGTTTCATTTACGTTTAATGTGTTCGACGTTGCACCATTGATGATAGAACCGTCCTTAAACCACTGTATTTCGGTACCGGAAGATCCTACAATCTGAAGGGTAAGAAAATCGCCTGCACATATGGCGTTGGTATTAGATTCTATGTTCGCTCCTGCAAGTTCAGCACAAGTTTTTACCGCATAGATGGAAAGTGTGCTACTTACTTCATTTGCCAATAAAAGCAGTGGTTGTCCTGTTGGTGAATTTTCCGCTTCGATGAAGATGATACCCTCAGGGCCAAGATCCGGACCACTCGAGGTCGTATTGCGGTTATTCACATATCCCCCATAATAAGGAGCAGAAGGGTTATCAACATTGAAAATCATTACTCCCCCGATACGTTCAAGACTCACAAAAAGATAGTGGTGTCCATTAAAAAACGAATGGGTAATTCCCTCCGGCTCCGGACCCTTATCATCACTTCGATTCTTCAAAGAGGGTGTGCCGGTAGAATTGGAAGCATTAAAAATGCTCGCAAAAGGCGGGGTTTGGGAAATGATTCGTTCGATCAGGTCTTTGGAATCAAAAACAAGCTCTCCTGTCTGAGCGTTCCATACAGAATAAGATCTGC
>JAJTDX010000097.1 GCA_021298235.1 Cryomorphaceae bacterium
AGCACTTTGCTCAGCCAATTTCAAACCTTTGTTGATTGAAATTAGGGCATCTGATACCTTTCCATATCGCGATTGCAATAATGAAGTTAACTTAAGTTGAATGAGTTGGGTTTCCACCCCTAATTTGAATACCTGTTTTTGTGTTTTGTTCAATAATAATGCAGCATCATTCGTACGGCCAGACTTTAAATAGACCTCAGCTATCCCCTGCTCAGCGAGGACTATACCCTCAGTATTCTTCGATTTTTTTTCGAGAATTAATGAACTATTGTAATATGATAACGCCAGATCCAAACTATCTACCGCATTGTAACAATCCCCAAGATTGAAATAGCGAATCGAGATCTGAAGTTGATTACCGAACCTTTTTTCCAGCTCCAAACTTCTTTCAAAATATTCGATTGCCTTAGAATAATTAGACTGTAAGCGATAAACAGTCGCAATGTTGTTATAGCAAGCGGATTCCCGCTTGTCATCCTTAATCGACTTCGCCGTTTCAAGTGCCTTTAGGTAGTAATCCAAAGAACTATGGTAATATCCACGATTTTTATTTAGTATACCTTGAATAGTATAAGCATTGATACGATATTTACTTGGTTTTGAATTAAGTGCGCTTTTAAGAAACCTCAATGAAACCTCCTCAAGGTCAGGACTATTCTCTTCAAGTGAGACAAATGCCAGGGAATCCAGTTTGCGAAGCTCATAATCGCTCTGAGCATGCACAATCACAAGCCCAAAGACCATACAAAGGAACATTATAAAGCTTTCTTTGAAGAGCATAAGCCCGTCAAAGAAACAAATTTTTTAGAACCTAAGGAATTCTACCCCTTAAATCGATTAGATTCTTGGTGCAAAAGATTTACTAAAAGGATTAGGAGTTACAAAGCGTAAAGCCACCTCAAAACCTCCACGGCTTTTACTGCTTGTAGTAAGTGGTGACATGTTGATATCATAGCTAAAACCAATACAATATTGAGCATACTCAAGGATTACTGTTGTGATCAATGCATCCTTAACCCGGTAATTCACTCCTAATGATATTGCCGTAGATTGAACAAATCCTGTAAAGTGAGAACCTTCAACCAATAAATACCTAAATACATTTCCAACAATTATTTCCTGCTGTGAATTCTGTCGAACGTAAACTACCTCAGGTATGAAAGTTAAATTGGTATTGCGCTTCCCTATCTCCATGGATGCATGACCTACGAACTTTGTATTCAACCTTTCCGAATTTACCCCTTGAAAGGAGGAAACAGGCAGACCAAAATGAAATGCTGATGCACCTATTGTAAATCGGGTACTGGCATTTTGCGTCATATACCCCTGATCTTTTCCGTAGCTATAACAGATTCCTGTACCAGCATCAAAATAGGTAAAGGAATTAGAATACAAATTCTCCCCACTCGCTATTCCTGAATTGTATGTTCCACCTTGATATTGACTTTCCCAGCGCAATGCAGCATAATCAACAGAGCGCTGACCAAAACCGCCCATCAGACCTAATCCAAGTTTACTTGATGGACCCAGGTTTAGAATTCCTGAAAGATTCAGGTTGCCTTGGTTCATTCCAACTTTTGCATCACCGGCTTTATCATTGAGAAATTGTAAGCCAACTCCCAGATCTGCCTTGCGTTTCTTTTTTCTTGTTGCATTCATATCAAAAGAGAATGCTGCACTCGTAAATGGAGTCGCGACACTTTTCCATTGCTGACGATAGGAAGCCTGTGCCCTCATATCCAATCCCAATCCGGCACGTGCAGGATTCATTAACAAAGGAGTCATTCTGAACTGAGAGAAATGTGGGTCCTGCGCGAAGATCGCATTACATCCCAAAGCGACAGTTATGACTGTTAAGATCTTTCTCATGTTCTATCGAATTAATGTCAGATTTCCAGAGAATAATTGATGTTCTGCACTATTAGACAACAAAATATCCAACGTGTAAACAAACACTTGACTATCCAGCGGCTTTCCTTTGAAGGTACCATCCCACGCATCCTCTGATTTCACTCCTTCAAAAATCACTTCTCCCCAACGATCAAATACCTTCAAACTCATCTCTACCACACATTCCTGTTTCACTTTGATCCTGAAATAGGAATTGAACGCATCCCCATTAGGGGAAAAAGCAGTGGGAATAAACACCTCACCACATGCTTCCAAAACAGTCACAGTGACCTGATCGGTAGACGTGCAGCTATTAGCATCTATTAATGTAACCGTATATATTGTCGTTGAAACGGGAGCAACAATTGTGGAATTAATGTCACCATTTTCCCAAGTCATCGTGCCTGTTCCCGTAGCTGTAAGAATAACTGTATCACCCGCTTCTATAAGCACATCAGGTCCGGCATTGACTGCTACTGCAGAAGGAACAGGATCAATGGCTACATCGAATGATGAAGAAGTACATCCTGTAGACTGGTCAGTAACACTAATGGAATACGTTTGAGAAGGATCAAGACCCGTAAGATTGTATGTGCCAATTGGAACATCCGTTCCATTTACCGAAAACTGATAACCTGTCCCAGTAGGAGAAGTAATCTGAATTGCACCAAAAGGGTCGAGGCAAGTTGGCTGGGATGTAATAGTTGCAACCGGAGCAGCAGGTCCCGCCGGCAGTGGATCTACGACAAGTATTGTCGGAGCAGAAACACAAGAGGTAGTCACCTCCTGAACAGTCACATTGTAAGAACCTGGTGCTAAAGAACTAAATGTTGTTGAACCTTGATAGGTGGTTCCATTCAAACTATAAGTGTATGAAGCACCTGTAGGCGAAGTAACTACAATCGTTCCAGTAGGTAATGTACATGTTGGCTGAACCGTTACTGAAGCTGTTGGAACAGCAGGAACTGATGGAAGCGGATCGACAACCACATTGCCTGATGGAGGGGAAACGCAACCAGCTGCATTCGTCACTGTAAAAGTATAGGTTGTACCTGGATTAAGTCCTGAGTATGTTGCACTTGTTCCTGAACCAGTCTGAGTTGTTGCACCCGGGGTTGCTGTAAGTGTCCATGTACCGGAAGAAGGCAATCCGCTCAGTGCCACACTGCCTGTGGGTGCAGCGCAATCTGGTTGGGTGATTGTTCCAATAGTTGGAGCCGTTGGAGTGACCGGTTGCGCATTGACAACAGCTCCTGCAGAGGCAGACGAGACACATCCCGACGCATCCTCCACAATAAACGTATACGTTGTAGAGGCTGCCAAAGAAGAAACGGTAGTGGTGGTTCCCGAACCTGTTACAGTGGTACCCCCAGGATTTATGGTCAAAGTCCAGTTTCCGGATGGAAGTTCAGACAAGTCCATGCTTCCCGTTGATGTAGTACAAGTGGGCTGGATCACCGCATCAATGATCGGAGCAGACAAGGAACCTGTAAACGCATTAATCACCACCTGTGCGGACGTTGCAGAACAGGATCCATTATCTGCAGTAATCGTATAAGTTCCTGCTGGAGCCGTAACTGAATTGGTAGAGAAGGTTACACCAGTTGAAGGCGAACAGGTGTAGGTCAAAGAACCACTGTAGTTGGTAATTGTAAATGAACCCGTTGTCACTGTACAAGATGGTTGCACAATACTACCTATTAGAGGTGTAGCAGGAACAGACTGTGCGGCATTTACTGTAGCCGATAGAGAAGCCGAAGAAGTGCAAGTTCCATTACTCGCTGTCACTGTATAAGTACCTTGAGGAGCAGTGATTGTGTTCTCAGTTACGGTCACTCCTGTGGAAGGAGAAACTGAATAGGTGTACGACGAACTGTAGTTAGAGATAGTAAAACTTCCAGTAGAAATAGTACATGTAGGTTGAGTAACGGTGCTTAATGTCGGGGTTGGTATTGTACAAGGCAAGCAGTTATTTCCTGTAGGTATAGTAAATTCGCACTGAGTGGAGCCACTATTTACACTTGAATCAAATAAAATTGTTTCGACACAACCTGAAACAGTGACCTGAATTTGAAAGGTAATACTTGTTGAGGTTGCACCAAAAAGTTGATTACTTTCGTAACTGATTACATTGGTCTGGTTTTCATACGTATCCCAATCTGAATCATTCACCACTGAATTAATCTCGGCTCCGGTTTTCGCTATAAGCGATCCGCTAATTGAACCTGAAGTAAGTGAGGCAGTTGTTAAAGAAGCAGAAGTGGGATAGGTTCCACCAATTACTACAGTGGGTGTGTTGTATGGAGAATTGAATTTTACTACAAACCCATAGAATACGGCATCCAATGCACCTAATTCAATGAAACAATTCAATGTGTAGGTCACACTTCCATCGGGATTATTCACCTGACTTGCAATTGAAATTGTACTTCCATCACAAGCCTGCGATGCAGAGACAGAAAAAAAGAAAACTACAAACAGTATCCACTGTTGGATTCGAATTATCATAATGGTAAATTAAGTTTATAAAACCCAGTGATCATTCACTTAAGATCTTGATCTCTGTTCTTCTGTTCTTCTGGTGATCCGATTCATCACACGTCACCCCATTCTTACATTTATTCAATAATTGAGACTCACCGTATCCTTTGGCAACAATTCTTGTTTTGGAAACTCCCTGAGAGATCAGATAATTCACGCAACTTTGAGCACGTGACTGAGAAAGTGCCTGATTTCTTTTATCACTACCTCTACTGTCAGTATGCGAACTCAATTCTACTTTGATCGTCGGGTTGTCATTCAAGAATTCAACTATTTTATTCAATTCTATCTTACTTTCAGGACGAAGTGTAGCTTTACCAAAATCATATAGCACGTTTTCCACCTCGAATTTTGCTCCTTTACGAATCTTCTGGATTGGCAGGTTTTTATCCAGTTCGTCCGATGCAACTTTGGTGCTCAGATCCATATTGTTCCCTATATACCCTTGCTTTTCGGCCCTCATTTCGTACTCCGCATTTCGAAGAAGTTTTGTAGTTATATTTCCTTTATCGTCGGTCATTAATTGTTCTTTTTGACCGGTCGTTTTGTTTAGAAGAGTTACCTCAGCGTTGACAACCGGCTCCTTGGTTTTGTCATCTAATACAATTGTGCTCAAAGGAATGTACTTCGAGTTCAAATTCAATAAACGATCAGCCGTGTCTGATTTAATTTTACCAACAGTTGAATAGGCATCCGTCAAAGGTTCTATTTCCTCATGCGAAACATCAAATGTGTAGGCATTATTGAATTTTGCTGGAAAGGTAAATACTCCCGTCTTATCTGCATAAAGTGTATCCTCGATCACTCCATTGTTACGGACGATAACCGGGATCTGATCCAATCCCACAGTAATTGGGTGATCCACCCTGAGTTTCGCTCTGTAAAGGAAAATAAGCGGATTCAACTTCACCGAAAAAATATGATCAACGAAATCATTTCGATTCGAAGAAAGATATCCATTGACTCCGTCTTCTTTTAGTAGCAGCGAAAAATCATCACGATTGGAATTCACAACTCCTCCAAGATTGATCGGTTGAGCCGTTGTTCGGTCTTTTAAAGAAATTTTGAAGAGATCGAGTCCACCAAGTCCCGCCCGACCTTCCGAAGAAAAATAAAGATCCTCTCCATTAACAACGGGAAACAAGTCCTCTTCAAAAGTATTTACACCGGATCCAGCGTTTACAGGTTCAGTCCACGCGCCTTCTTTTTTAACAGAATACCAGATATCCGACTTTCCTAAAGATCCAGGCATATCAGAAGAAAACCAAAGTATATCACCAGTTTTATTCAAGAATGGTTGAGCAACAAAGTATTCTTTTGAATTGAACGGAAACGGGATTTCAGATTTCGATTCTTCATTATAAAAGAATATACCCGTTTTGGAGTATTCGCCCGCTTTGATATCGTAGTTTTTGGAAAAAATCCAACTTTTACTTTTGGAGTCATAGCAAGCAGTACCATCATGACGTGTATGTCCTAGAAAATTCAATTCAGTGATTTTTCCTAAAGAATCAGAATAAACATAGGTATTCATGTAGTTAGAATTATCATATTCCCAATTACGTGCGCTTAGATCCCGAGAAGAGCTTACGACAACTCCTTCAGGCATTAAAGAGCTTGCGAAATCACCCCGCGAAGAATTCCAGGCAACCAATTTAACAGTATCCAGTTTTCCAATCATCTGTTATTCTTTCCACGCTTGTCCGTTTTGAAAACCTTTTAAATAGGCAAAATGGGACGGAGGAAGACTCTTCACTGCAGGATTCAACAAAATGGCCGCAGCCGAAGTATAATCTCCCATTAAGAGGGAAAGTCTGAAAAATTCATACCAATCCGAAGGCGTAGCACGATTCGAATTCGTAAGCACTTTCTGCAACTCGTAGGCAAAAGTTATATCTTTTGTGTTTTCTGCTGCTTTTACGGCATGTCTGAATAATGTATCATGTTCTGCTTCAACCAGCCCATCTTCTTGAATAAGTTCCTTGTAAATGAAGTTGGCATCATAATAACGATGCATCCCATAGTAGGACTCGGCCTGCTTGATCTTCAATTTCTGCGCGAAGTTCCATTGACTATATAGGACGAGTGCAAAAAGAAAAAAATATTTTTTTATCATTTTGTAATGTGATGTTAAAAGTATCTTGGTGAGCCGTAGGCTCTATTCTTGCCAAAAATGTATGATAACATGATCTCATGAGAACCGAAATTTCTAACGGAACTCAATCCGTTAATCGGATAGTCAAATGAGTATCCAAACATTAAAGATTCCTTGATCTGATAAGCCGCGTTCACCCCAATAGATTCATTGTACCTGTACATCCCCCCGAACCATACTTTTCTGTACAGAAACAAGTTCGCATTCACATCTGCTGTAACGGGAGCACTGGAAACCACTTTAATCAAGACACTGGTTTTCAGATCAACAACTGAATTAATAGGAAAAACATACCCCCCGGTTAGGAAATAATGTCTCTTAAAATAAGAGCCGCTCAAAAGAACACTTCCATCATAAAGTTTTGCTTGTATCAACCTTGGAACGCTCAAGCCTACGTAAAATCTATTACTGTGATAGTAAACTCCTGCTCCACAATTAAATTTAAACTGTGAAATGGAGGCAAGATACTGAGGATCCGTAGGATCAAGTGCGTACAATTGACTGTAATCCACTCCGATCTGATCGCCTCCTGCAGATACACCAAAATTCAATTTTCGCTCTTCCCCAAGTTGAAGCGTATACGAATAATCCAAAAATGCACTTGTTCTCGAACGCGCTCCTATTTTGTCATTACTCAAATGAACTCCCAAAGCCATATTTCGAAACTTAATTGGAGAATGAACCGAAATAAATTGACTCTGTGGTGCCCCCTTTATTCCAACCCACTGACTTCTGGCTACTCCAACCACATTGATTTCCTGCTTACTTCCTGCATAGGCTGGATTGAAAAGTAACGGATTGAACATATACATACTGCTTTGCTCATCCTGCTGCGCACCAAGTAGCAACGGATAAAAAAACAGAATAAAAAAACAATACTTTAAAAACTTCATAATGGCATTAATT
>JAJTDX010000016.1 GCA_021298235.1 Cryomorphaceae bacterium
TACCGGTTGATCTACACTTTCGGAACAGAGCCAAGCAATGATGAAACATTGATCGTGCTTCATCCGGATGCTTACGAGATTGACCTGACGGAAAACATCTACGAGCTGATCACGGTTTCGCTTCCAACCCGACTGATCCATCCGAAAGGAGAGTGCAATCAGGAAATGCTCGAACTGTTGAATAAGTATACGCTTCAAAATGATGACGAAGACCGGGACGATGAAGATTGGGACGACGATGAGGACTGGGACGATGAAGATCTTGAAGATGAAGAAGATGACGACGACGATCCGATCGACCCGAGGTGGTCAGCATTGAAAAATTTGAATTAAAACAACATATAAATAAAGTAAAATGGCACATCCTAAACGAAAGATTTCGAAGACACGCCGTGACAAGAGAAGAACGCACAAAAATGCGGTTGCGAAAAACATCGCTACTTGTCCAACGACAGGGCAACCTCATCTTTTCCACCACGCGCACTGGCACGAAGGAAAACTATACTATAAAGGTAAGGTAGTTGCGGAGAAGGAAGTAGCTGTTTAAGTTATCCATTAAACGCTGCTTTATGAAGATCGGAGTTGATATTCTTGGCGGCGACTTCGCTCCCGATGCTAACCTTTCAGGGGCGATACTAGCCAAAAAAGACCTTCCCGAAAACGTAAGACTAGTTCTGTTAGGCGACAGAGAGCAAATCTCTAGTGGCCTTTCTTCGTTGGGAGCAGACCCCGAGCAGTTTGAAATTGTTCATGCTCCTGATGTCATTACCATGCACGACCATCCCACGCGTGCTATTCCCCAAAAGCCCGAAAGCTCCATTGCTGTTGGCTTTGACCTTCTAGCCAAAAAAGAGCTGGACGCCTTTGCAAGCACAGGAAATACCGGTGCAATGCTTGTCGGAGCAATCTACAAGATAAATACAATTCCGGGGATCATTCGACCATGTATTACCAGCACGTTGCCGGCAATAGATGGCAGTAAAACTATCCTCCTGGACGTTGGTTCGAATGCGGATTGTAAAGCAGATGTGCTGTATCAATTTGCAGTTTTAGGCGCGCTCTACTCTAAGAATGTATACGGCGTTGAAAATCCACGTGTCGCACTTTTAAATATAGGCGAGGAGGAGTCCAAAGGAAATTTACTTACACTTGCCGCTTATAAGCTGCTTTCTGAATCTGACGAAATTAATTTTGTTGGTAATGTGGAAGGCCGAGATCTGTTCTTTGGGAAAGCCGATGTGATTGTATGCGATGGGTTTACAGGAAATGTGGTGCTGAAAGAAGCAGAAGGAATTTATACCTTGATGCGAAAACGAGGTATTAAAGATGAGTATTTCGATCGGTTTAACTACGAGAATTATGGAGGAACTCCTATTCTTGGGGTGAAGGGAAATGTCATTATTGGACATGGGATTTCAAATGATATTGCCGTAAAAAATATGATATTGCACGCATACGATGTGGCACGATCCGGACTTGCACAGAGCGTAAACAAAGCATTTAGCTAGAAAATGAAAAAAATCACAGCAGCCATCACAGGGGTTCAGGGATTTATTCCTGAAACGATTATGACCAATGAGGATCTTTCCAAGATTGTCGATACTTCAGACGAATGGATTACAACCAGAACAGGTATCAAGGAGAGAAGAGTCCTTAAAGAAGGTGCTTCCTCTGACATGGCCGCCGCTGCTGCCCAACAATTGCTCGAGAAGATGGGTATAGATCCATTGGACATTGAATTGGTAATCGTTGCAACTGTGACACCTGATTATCCTTTTCCCTCAACGGCAAATGTGGTTTGTGACAAAGCGGGTATGACCAATGCTTGGGGATTTGACCAGATCGCAGCATGTTCAGGTTTTATTTATGCTCTTTCGACAGGTGCTCAATTCATTGAAACGGGCCGTCATAAAAAGGTTATGGTGATTGGGGTTGACAAAATGACATCTATTCTTGATTATGAGGATAGGACCACTTGTGTGATTTTTGGTGACGGAGCGGGAGCTGTTTTGCTTGAACCAAACGATGAAGGTATGGGAGTTCAGGACTTTATTCTTCGAAGTGACGGTTCTGGTCGCCAATACCTCATTCAACCTGCCGGTGGTTCGGCAAATCCCCCAACTCATGAAACGGTTGAAAATCGCATGCACTTTGTGAAACAGGAAGGCAAACAAGTATTCAAATTTGCGGTGACAAACATGGCCGAGGTATCTGCTGAGATCATGGAGAAAAACAACCTCACAAGTGACGATGTCGATTGGTTGGTGCCCCATCAGGCGAATCTTCGAATTATCGATGCCACAGCTGACCGAATGGGATTGACCAAAGATAAGGTCATGATCAACATTCAGAAATATGGAAATACAACAGCAGGTACTTTGCCTCTGTGCTTGTGGGATTATGAATCTCAGTTGAAGAAGGGAGATAATATTATTCTCTCCGCTTTCGGTGGTGGTTTCACCTGGGGTGCGGTTTATCTCAAATGGGCATACGACCCAAAGTAATAATTGTTAATTTTACAACGAATTAAATTCAACATTATGAATCTTAATGAAATACAAGATCTGATCAAGTTTGTGGCTAAATCAGGTGTGACTGAAGTAGAGATCGAAAAGAAAGATTTCAAAATCATTATTAAAGCTGAAAAAGCAAAATCTGCTGATCAGCCAATTATTGTTCAGGCCTCGGCTCCTGTTGTTCAGGCTGCTCCTGTTGCTTCACCTGCTTCAACTCCTTTGGTGGCACCAAGTCCTGCTCCTTCAGCTCCAACGGCGAGTGCAGATGATTCAAAATACATTACGATTAAATCTCCAATGATCGGAACGTTTTACCGCTCCTCAGGTCCGGACAAAGATCCTTTCGTAAATGTGGGAGACACTATTTCTAAAGGAAATACGATCTGTATTATAGAGGCAATGAAATTATTCAATGAAATTGAATCAGAATATTCTGGTAAGATCGTGAAAGTTCTTGTAGACGACGCGTCTCCTGTAGAATATGACCAACCTCTATTTTTAGTTGATCCATCATAATTATTGACTTATTGAATTCAAAGGCTTTGTATATCAGAGCCTTTTGTTTTTTAAATACTATAGCCTATGTTCAAGAAGATCTTGATAGCAAATCGTGGAGAGATAGCACTGCGTGTGATTCGAACATGCAAGGAAATGGGAATTAAAACTGTGGCAGTTTATTCCACAGCAGACAAAGACAGTTTGCCTGTTCGATTTGCCGATGAGGCTGTATGCATTGGTCCTGCAGTTAGTGCAAAATCGTACTTGTCCATTCCCAATATCATTGCTGCTGCGGAAATCACCAACGCAGATGCAATTCACCCGGGATATGGGTTCTTGTCAGAAAACGAGAAGTTTTCTAAAGTATGTCAAGAGCATGGGATCAAGTTCATTGGTGCCCTGCCTGAGCAAATTGCGGGAATGGGTGATAAAGCTACAGCCAAAGCGACTATGATTAAGGCTGGTGTTCCATGTATTCCAGGTTCGAAAGGCTTGTTGAAAGATTTGGCTGATGCATCAAAAACAGCCAAGGAGATTAAATATCCAATCATTTTGAAGGCAACTGCCGGGGGTGGTGGTAAAGGTATGCGTATCGTCTGGAAAGAGGATGATCTCGAGGCTGCCTGGGATTCAGCGCGACAAGAGGCAGGTGCTGCTTTTGGAAATGATGGGATCTATATGGAAAAGTTTATTGAAGAACCACGCCACATAGAAATCCAAGTCGCAGGAGATCAATATGGAAATGCTTGCCATTTGTCTGAAAGGGATTGTTCCATTCAGAGACGTCATCAAAAACTTGTGGAAGAAACACCGTCTCCATTCATGACAGAAGAGCTGCGCGAACGAATGGGTGAAGCAGCGATAAAAGCAGCGAAAGCAGTCAAATATGAAGGCGTAGGTACCGTCGAATTCCTTGTAGACAAAAACCGTGATTTTTATTTCATGGAAATGAATACACGAATTCAGGTTGAACACACGATTACGGAAGAAGTTATCGATTTTGACCTGATCAAGGAACAAATCAAAATAGCTGCGGGACATAAGATCTCTGGGAAAAATTACTATCCGCATCTGCATGCGATTCAATGCCGTATTAATGCAGAAGATCCTTATGCAGATTTCCGTCCGTCTCCAGGAAAGATTACTTCCTATCATTCTCCGGGTGGACATGGCGTTCGGATTGATACGCATGCCTACGCAGGGTATACCATTCCACCAAATTACGACTCGATGATTGGTAAGTTGATTGTGGTTGCTCAAACGAGGGAGGAGGCCATTTTGAAAATGAAGCGTGCCTTGGATGAGTATATAATTGAGGGGATCAAAACGACTATACCATTCCATCAGAAACTAATGGACAATGAAGATTTCCGTAAAGGAAATTTTACGACCAAATTCATGGATACATTTGATTTCTAAGAAATAAAAAAGCCCGGTTTAACCGGGCTTTTTTTATGAGTTTCAGTATTCAGTATTACAATCCCAATAAAACCGCATGCGGATCCCTCGATCCAAACAACATACGCTCAGGATTTTCAAGCATTTCTTTCACTTTAACGAGAAAACCAACTGACTCCTTTCCATCGATGATACGGTGGTCATATGAAAGGGCTACATACATGATTGGACGAATTTCCACTTGACCGTTAATTGCTACAGGACGTTCCACAATGTTGTGCATTCCCAGAATAGCAGATTGTGGTGGATTAATAATAGGTGTAGATAACATTGAGCCGAATACTCCCCCGTTGGTAATGGTGAATGTACCTCCACTCATGTCGTCGGGAGTAATTTTTCCATCACGCGCTTTAATTGCAAGTCGTTTGATCTCACGTTCAATCTCCGCCAGTGACATTTGCTCAGCATTTCTAACTACTGGAACCATAAGTCCTTTTGGTGAGGAAACAGCAATACCGATGTCCGCGTAGTGATGGAACACCATTTCGTTTCCATCGATCTGGGCATTCACTGCCGGGAAAATGTTCAATGCCTCTGTCACTGCTTTTGTAAAGAATGACATGAATCCAAGATTCACTTCATGGTGTTTTGCAAATGCATCCTTGTATTTAGCACGTAAATCCATGATTGGCTTCATATCCACTTCATTGAAGGTGGTCAGCATGGCCGTTTCATTCTTTACAGACACCAACCGTTCTGCGATTTTGCGTCGAAGCATCGACATTTTTTCTCGTGATTGTTCACGGCTACCACCCCAGGAGGCAGCTGCACTTGTGTCAAATCCTGCCGACATGGCTGCAACAACGTCTTGTTTGGTGATTCGGCCATCTTTGCCGGTTCCATTTACCTTTGAAGCTGGAATACCATTCTCAGCCAAGATCTTTGCTGCAGCAACCGAAGGAGTTCCGTTAGCATAGGATTCTTTTTTAACTGGATCCGGATTAGGTGCCACAACTTTTTCCTCTTTTGGTGCCGGCGTTTCGGCTTCAATTTTTGGCGCTTCAACTTTCACAGCTTCAGTTGGTTTACCGGCTGGAGCCGCTGCAGAGGTGTCGATCAAACAAACTACCTGTCCAACTTTTACCACATCTCCCTCTGCAGCCTTGAGCGTGATAATTCCACTTTCTTCGGCTGGAAGTTCAAGTGTGGCTTTATCGGAATCAACTTCGGCAATAGCTTGATCTTTGGTGACATAATCTCCATCGGATACCAGCCATTGTGCAATCTCTACTTCTGAGATGGACTCTCCCGGGCTGGGTACTTTCATTTCCAGAACTGACATTTCTTTATATTTTATTTAGCGTTGACGTTTGCAAACTTGAACAAATCTTCAAAGAGCTGCTTCAAGCGTTTTTCATGTAATTTTTTAGATCCCTCTGCCGTGGCAGCAGTTGCATTACGACATATTCCAATAAATGGAATTTCTCTCATGGACATTGCAATATAGGTCCAAGCCCCCATGTTGGAAGGCTCTTCTTGTGCCCATAGTATGTTCTTTGCATTTTTGTATTTTGCTAAAATGGCATCTATCTGTTTTTTGGGCAATGGGTACAGTTGTTCCACTCGAATGAACGCATAGTTGTCTACACCGTATTCCATTGCTTTTTCTTTCATTTCGTAATAAAACTTTCCGGAACAAAAAACAACTGTATCGATATTTGAGGCTTTAGCACTTGAATCGTCGATGACCTCTTGAAAAGAACTTTTTGACATCTCATCAAGAGATGAGGTAGCCGCAGGGTAACGTAAGAGCATCTTTGGAGAAAAAACAATTAACGGTTTTCTGAATTCACGTTTTAGCTGACGCCTCAACAAATGAAAGTGATTTGCAGGAGTAGATGTATTCACAACCTGCATGTTTGTATCTGCGCATTGCTGAAGGAAACGTTCCATTCGTCCACTTGAGTGCTCTGCTCCCTGCCCTTCATATCCATGCGGTAGAAGCATCACCAGTCCCGATTGGGTAGCCCACTTATCTTCCCCTGCCGAAATGAACTGATCCACCATGATTTGAGCACCATTGAAGAAGTCTCCAAACTGAGCTTCCCAGATAGTAAGTGCTTTGGGTGTCGCCAGCGAGTACCCATATTCAAAACCGAGTACGCCATACTCAGAAAGCAAAGAATTGTAAACGTAAAATTTTGCTTGTTTCTCAGAAAGCATATTCAACGTTTCGATTTCTTCCTCTGTATCTTCTGTTTTAACGACAGCATGTCGGTGAGAAAAGGTTCCTCTCTCAACGTCCTGCCCTGAAATGCGAACGGGATGGCCTTCCTCAAGTAAGGTCGCATAAGCGAGCATCTCGGCCGTTCCCCAGTCGAGCTTATCCTCTTTAATTGCGTTTAATCTATCTTCAAAGATCTTGGCGATTTTGCGAAAATATTTTTTTCCTTCGGGAAGCGTTGAGAGCTTTGTCCCAAGCTCGATTAATTTATTCTTATCTACACCCGTTTCAGGAGATTGCTCAAAGTCTGCGAGCTTTCCATGGCGGTACCCTTCCCAAGTATGACTAAGGAAGTCATAAACTAGTGCCTTGTCATTTTGTCTTGAGATTTCATATTCACTTTCCAGATATGCATTGTAAGTTTCTTCGATCTTTTTAGCTTCATCAACCGAAAGAACCCCCTCTTTCTCCAATTGAGAAAAATATATATCCTTGGGATTCGGGTGCTTTGCGATGAGGTTGTAAAGGTTCGGTTGCGTGAATTTTGGCTCATCACCTTCGTTATGACCATATTTCCGGTAACAAAGCAGGTCAATAAAAATATCTCTGTTAAATTCCTGTCTATACTCGATTGCAATTTCAATTGCCTGAAGGACTGCCTCAACATCGTCACCATTGACGTGGAAAACTGGACAAAGGGTTGTTTTGGCAACATCGGTACAATAAGTAGAAGACCTTCCGTCGAGGTAGTTGGTTGTGAAACCTACTTGATTGTTCACCACAAGATGAATTGTTCCTCCGGCACGATATCCATCTAATTGCGCCATTTGTATCGTTTCATAAACAATGCCTTGTCCGGCAATGGCAGCATCCCCGTGAATGAGTACTGGACAGATCTTTTTTTCATCGTGTAGAACGTGATCTACTTTTGCACGTGCAATTCCTTCAACAACCGTATTTACTGCCTCGAGGTGTGATGGATTGGGTGCTAAGGTTAAACCAATTTCTTTTCCGTTTTCCAGTTTTATTTGTGAGGTAAATCCCTGATGATATTTCACATCACCGTCAAAATAATCGATGGAGTCAAATTCTTTTCCCTCGAATTCTGAGAAAATATCCTTAGGTCGCTTTTCGAAAATATTGGTTAAGGTATTCAATCGACCACGATGGGCCATTCCCATTACAAAATATTCGACACCAAGCGAGGATCCTTTGGACACCAATGTGTCAAGTGCAGGAATTAGAGCTTCACCACCTTCGATTGAAAATCGTTTTTGTCCTACGAACTTTTTCCCCAGAAACGATTCGAAATTCGTTGCTTGATTCAGTTTTTTGAAAATCTGAACTTTCCGTTCCTTTGAGAAAACAGGACGGTTCTTTAATTCAATTTTACTTTTCAACCAGTCAATTCGATGTGGATCACGCATGTACACGTACTCGATTCCAATGGACTGACAGTAAGTGAGCTCAAGATGTTCTATTATTGCACGAAGGGTGCTTGCGCCTAATCCGACTTCATCACCGGCCTGAAACACCAGATCAAGATCAGCTTCGGTTAACCCGAAGTTCTCAATGTCTAGTGTCGGAGAATATTTTCTTCGGTCTCGAACGGGATTAGTTCTGGTGAAAAGGTGACCTCGGGTTCTGTACCCGTTGATTAAATTCAATACTTTGAATTCCTTTTGAAAATTCTCGGGAATTTCTCCGCTCTCTTCGTAATTGGTTCGGGCGAAATCAAAGCCTTCAAAAAATTTTTTCCAGCCAATATCTACACTTTCCGGGTCCTGTAGGTATAGTTTGTACAGATAATCTATGGCATTCACATCTGCATTCCCGACATAAGAAACTTTATCCATTTTTTCTGAGCTCAATTATGGAAAAACAAATGTAGCGAATTAACGGCTAAGGAATATTTTTTAGGCTCAAGAATTTGTGTTTTAGGGCGAATTAAAAGATTTAGATGAGAGTGTAATGTATTGATTAATTAATGATTTGTTTTCTGTATTTTTGTTTATAATTTAAAGTTATGTACGGACTGGTAAACAAAGCAATAAAAGATCTGGTTACAGATAATTACGGGGAGGAAACATGGGTCGAAATATGTGAAAGGGCAAACTTTGAAGATTTGGATTTTATATCTATGTCTCCGTATCCGGATAAGCTTACGTTTGATCTTGTAGGCGCTGCATCAGAAGTGCTGAGTGTTCCGGCTGAAGATTTGCTTTTTGCGTTCGGCGAATACTGGATCTTGTACACTGCTGAAAAGGGATACGGAAACATGCTTGATCTTTCAGGAGATACCTTTCCTAAGTTTTTGAAAAACATGAATATGCTTCACGAAAGGGTGAATGCCTCGATGCCCAAACTTCAACCACCTGTGTTTTCTGTGCGCAACGAAACAGAGAGCTCTTTGGAGCTGGTGTATGCGAGTCATCGTACAGGCTTAATTCCAATGTTGAAAGGACTTATTTCGGGATTAGGGAAACGTTTCGATTTAAGTGTAGAGAGTACGCATATTTCAGAAGAAAATGGAGCACATGTCTTCAAAATAACTTGGTAACAGTCTTGATTTGGAATCATCTAAAGGTATAAATCAGGCTGATACAAAAAATTCAAGAGCAGATTTTCAGAACACGAAAATGCTTTTAGAACAATCTTCACCGCTGTATTTGTTGGTTTCTGAGGAGGGTGAATTAGAAGAATTAGGTTCTTTGTGGAATAAAGTCACGCTGCAATCTGAATTTAATTATTCATTTGAAGAGGAATTCATTCTTTCAGGATATGAAAATTTTATTGACCTGAAAAAGAGGCATTCAAAAGGCAATGTTCTTTTTTTTAATCACCGCAAATCAGGGCTTAAATTTAAATCTTCCTTTTTCCGAATCGATTTGGGGTATGTTTTTTTAGTCAATCCTGTGGTTAATTCCGATTATCCGCTTAAGTCATTTCATATGGATCTAAATGATTTTCCGGACCACAGTTATATTGCTGAATCAATTTTTCTTTCAGAAATCAGTATGAAAGGATTGACTGAAGCTCAGGAGCTGAATATTAAACTGAATAAAAGAAACTCCGAGCTTAAAAGCAGCTTAGAAAAAGTTGAAAAGCTCAGGCTGGAATTGGAGCAATTTAACTTAAATCTTGAAAGTCTTGTAGAGGAGAAAACCAAAGAGAATGTTTCGCTGCAGGCAAATATCAATGAAATTGAAAAATTCGTTGCAATTGGAGAAATGACAATGGGAATCGCACATGACCTGAATAACCCATTATCTGCAATACTCATTGGTGTTCAAAATTTGAGCTCATCTATTGAATTTCTTCATCAAAACCTAATTTATTCTTTTTCAAGAGAAGAAATAGCATTTGCCGACAAGCACTGTAAAACAAGCAATGCAAAAGCTTTTCAAAGTACGTTGCAGATGATGAAGGATAGAAATGTTTTTCAAAATTTTCTTGAAGAGCAAAAGGGATACGCTACCGACGAAGCTTTTGAAATTGCAGATCGAATGGTTAAGGTGCAGATTGAAATTGATGATTCTTCAAAAATTGATAGAATATTGGCTCACCCTTCACCCAAATTGTTGCTGGAAATGATTTTCCACATGAGTGTTGTTCATCAGATGCTAACTACGATTTCTGTTGCTTCAAACCGATCTGCCGAAGTGGTGTCTGACCTGCGCAAGTTTACAAAAGGCTCATTCGAACAAGATAAGCTGTCAGTAAATTTATTGGATAGCATTAATGGAGTTTTACGTGTGTTGAGTTCGAATTACAGGAGAAACATAAACTTTGAAATTGATGTCCCAAATACGATTGAAATACAAGCTGTCCCTCGAGAAATTTATCAGGTTTGGGCAAATGTGATCAAAAACGGGATCGAGGCAATTGGTGATAAGGGTGGAACAATTTGGATTCGAGCGAAACAAACTAATGAGGGTACAAAAGTTGAGTTCGAAAACGACGGGCCGAAAATCCCCGAAGAATTTATTGATGTTATCTTCGACCGATTTAAATCTTCCAAGGGTAGAGATAATTTCGGATATGGGTTGAATATTGTTAAAAAAATTATTGAGTCAAATCATTGGCAGGTTGAAGTGAGATCTGACGACAACTCTACGTCTTTCATCTTCCTCTTAAACGAACAAAAAAATGAACACACTTCCTGATTCTGCCATCATTTGCCTTGACGACGATGAAGTTGTTTTGAATGCGTTGAGTATTCAGATGCAACAAATCGTGAATACGGAAAAGGTTGTCTTAGAGTTTTTTCTCGATCCAGAGGAGGCGCTGAGAGCTATTCCTGGCATTATTGAATTGAAAATCAAAGTTATATTTGTTTTGACGGATTATCACATGCCGGGAATGACAGGTATTGAATTTATCAAGAAGTTGAAGGCAGATTATCCTGAGATTCGTTTCATTATGCTTTCCGGTCAGGCTAATGAAAATTTAGTAGAGGATTTAATACGAGACAATTTTCTTGATTACTTCGTGTCTAAACCATGGACAATGAATGATCTATTAGAGAAAATTAAGTTGCTTGTGCCTGAAGATAAGTTAAAACAAAAGAGCTAGCTCGTTTTAAATTTAGCTCTTAAGAATACTTTATACGCTTCTCGATACAAGATTTTCTCTGAAAGCAGTTGAAGGAAATTAGGATTCATAGTAAGTGTTAGAAAATCTTTTTCAGGAAGATCAATGGTGTAAAGTAGTTGCAATAAGCGACTTTCTCCTTCTTTTATTAATTCGACCAAACGTTCTGTAATCAGCTGCTCAATGGTGACCTTTGTCAGTGCTTCATTTTCAAATTTATCATCAAAGAATAAATGGAACTGAGCAAAATCCTTAGAGATTTGTTGTTGCGTTTTCAAAACAAATGAGTCGTTTTTGAAATAGGACTGGAGCTCCGCAGATGTTATGAGTTCTTGCACGTTATTCCTTGTTTTTTGCTCCTTGTTCCTTGATCCTTGTTCCTTGATCCAATTATCGGACACTTCCCCCTGCACCGCATCCCTTCTCCGGTACCATGAAGCTGAGCTTTCCTTCTGAATCCTCAGCCATTAATACCATTCCTTGTGATTCGATTCCGCGTATTTTTCTTGGCTCAAGGTTAAGCAATACCTGCACAGTTTTACCAATGATTTCCTCCGGTTTGTAATGTTCTGCTATTCCCGAAACGATGGTTCGTTTGTCAATTCCTGTATCAATAATCAACTTGAGAAGCTTGTCGGCTTTTTCCACTTTTTCTGCTTCGAGAATGGTTCCTAAACGAATGTCCAATTTCGTGAAATCGTCAAATTGAATCGCTGTTTTTTGTGGCTCGAATTCGGTTTCCATTGGGTGTGATTGATGTAAACGCTTGACTTCTTCTTCTACAATTTCGTCCGCTATCTTCTCGAACAAAATTTGTGGTGCATGAATACCGTGTCCCGGACTAAGATTAACTTCTCCCGCATTATCCCAAGTTGTCTCCGTAAAGTTTAATATTGCAGACAATTTATTTGCGGTGTTCGGCAGAAAAGGTCGCAATACGATGCTGAGGTTCGCTGTGATTTGAAGGGCAAGGTTCATAATGGTTTGAACACGCTCCGGATCTGTTTTGATCAATTTCCAGGGTTCTTGGTCTGCGAGGTACTTATTACCCAAACGTGCCAAATTCATTGCCTCTGCTTGTGCATCACGCAATTTGTAGGAATAGATGAGCTTGCTCATGCGGGCTGGTATGTCCTTCATTTCGGCAAGGACTTGTTCGTCTTCTTTAGTGTAATTCAAACAAGCAGGAACTTTTCCTTCATAATATTTGTGGGTAAGCACTAATGCCCTATTAACGAAGTTGCCAAGAATATCTGCAAGCTCACTGTTCACTCGAGTTTGAAATTCTTTCCAGGTAAATTCAGAATCTTTTGTTTCAGGTGCTATGGAAGTGAGTACATATTTCAACTCGTCTTCTTTTCCAGGGTACCGTTCGAGGTATTCGTGTAACCAAACTGCCCAATTTCTGGATGTCGAGAATTTGTCACCCTCAAGGTTAAGAAATTCATAGGCAGGAACATTATCAGGTAGGATGAGGTCCCCATGGTCTTTGAGAATAATTGGAAAAATAACTGCATGGAAAACAATGTTGTCTTTTCCAATAAAGTGAACTAGCTTTCGGTCACCGGTCCAATAGTCCTTCCAGTCTTTCCCGGAATCCTGAGCCCATTGTTTTGTGGCAGAGATGTAGCCAATGGGGGCATCCAGCCACACGTACAACACCTTGCCAGCAGCGTTTGGTAGAGGCACCTTGACCCCCCAGTCAAGGTCACGTGTCATAGCACGTGAATGCAATCCCCCATCTATCCAAGACAAGCATTGTCCAATGACCTGATTTCTCCATGCCTTCGGATCATGTTGTTTCACTCCATCAAGTGTACCATGCTTAATCCAGTCACGAAGCCAGTTTTCATGCCGTTCCATGGGTAAATACCAATGGGAGGTGGAACGCAAAATAGGAGTTTTTCCGCTCAAGGTAGATTTTGGATCAATGAGCTCGCTTGGACTGAGATCTGTTCCACATTTTTCACACTGATCTCCATAAGCAGAGGCATTCTGACATTTCGGACAGGTTCCTGTGATGTAGCGATCCGCAAGGAATTGGCTGAACTCTTCATCGTAAAATTGTTCTGATGTTTCTTCGGTAAATTTCCCTTTTTCGTGGAGTTTCAGAAAAAAATCCTGCGACGTTTCGTGATGAATCTGTGCCGAAGTACGGTGAAAAATATCAAATGAAATATTAAAATCCTCGAATGATTTCTTAATAATTGCGTGGTATTTGTCTACAATTTCTTTTGGAGTTATACCCTCTTTTTTGGCTCTCAAGGTAATAGCAGCACCATGCTCATCACTTCCACAGATAAATGCCACATCGTGACCATTCATGCGTAAAAATCGAACAAAGATGTCCGAGGGCAAATACACTCCTGCAACGTGTCCAAGATGCAGGGGCCCATTGGCATAGGGGAGAGCAGCCGTGACGGTAAATTTATCTTTCGACATGTCACAAAGATAATTATTCACACTATTGCAGGAGGGGTTTCTCAGAGTTCAACTTCTGTTTCTATGAAGTTTATTCCAAATGTATTTAATTCGTCAAGGATTGGGATGTAATTTTCAGGCTGAATTGGCAAGGTGACTCCTTTTGTGGTTAGTTGGCCGTTCAAGATTCTTTTTGCAGCAATTCCGACAGGTAACCCAACTGTATTTGACATGGAGGTATAGGTCTGATCTTCTCCGATGTTAACCATGGAAGATGTAATTGCAAATCGTTTACCATTGTGGCTGTATTCGAATTCATGATACATCACAAGCATGTCTTTATCCTCTTCTTGGAGAACTAATTTGTTTTTAAGAATTACTTCTAACAATTGTGCCGGAGTGGCGTTATTTAGTCCCAAAGGAGCGGTTGAATCAAACAATCCGAGCCATTCAAATTTGTAAAAAAGGTCTGATCGTTCTTCTCTTAAAAATTCTTTCATTTTCTCTTCGACCTTTTTTGTGGGATGATATGGCAGAAAGGCATTCAGAAAACTTCTTGGGGAAAGTTCAGCTGAACGTTCCAAAACGTAGGAGTCATCGGTCATACCCAATTCAATGAATACATTCCATGCCTGACAAAAACCAGGTCTTCGCAATGTGCCCCTGAAAATAGTAGGGATAGCATCGATTCCATAGGTTTTTCTGTATGACAAAGAATCCCGGTTCGCATAAGCATCGAATTCGCCATAACCGTCTATAGAAATGCGGAGTGTTCGACTGAACAGTCGGTTATAGGGTATGTATTTGTATTCTTTGTGGTCTAAAAAGCATGATGCTCCTCCTTGTCCTGCTAGAACTACGTTTCTAGGGTTCCAGGTGAACTTGTAATTCCATGGATTTGTATCGCTTTCAGGTGCAATAAGTCCTCCGCAATAGGACCTGAATGCTTCCAGAACTCCACCCCTTTGTTCGATTTCATGAATGATTTTCATCGCGCTCATGTGGTCGATTCCGGGGTCAACTCCGATTTCGTTCATTATCACTATTCCCGCTTTAAGTGCATGCTCGTGTAGCATCTGCATCTCCTTGGAAATGTATGAAGGTGTAATCAAATCCTTTTTTAGGTCAATACAATCTTGAGCGACCTCCACATGGAAACGGGCTGGCAACATGGATATCACAAGATCAGCGGAACGCATGTATGGCAAACGCTCAGTTCGATCCAAAGCATTAAAAGAGAGTGCTGTCCCTCGTGGGTGGGAGCCCATCTTGCGTTTCACCATAGCCTCGTCCTGGTCTACTGCAAGGATCTCCCAGTTGAATTCTTCAGCATGTAAAAGCAGGTATCTGATGAGGGAGGAGGCAGAAAGTCCGGCGCCAAGGATCAAGATTTTTTTCATAGAATTCGTTCACTAAAAGGACAGTTCAAAGGTAGAAATTATTGGTTGCGGTTAAAAAATCGTTTATAACTTACATAATTGTTAAAATTTGGAACAATTTACGATTGTGTAAGTCGCCCATTTTGAAGCTATTTTCATTGAATTTCCAAAGAAAAACCTATTTTTGCTCCTCGAATTCAAACCATCATGGGAAGAGCATTTGAATACCGCAGAGCGGCGAAAGAAAAACGTTGGGACAAAATGTCCAAGTTGTTTCCAAAACTCGGTAAAGCTATAACTATGGCTGCCAAAGAGGGTGGAACTGACCCGGCAATGAATGCAAAATTGCGCACCGCTATTCAGAACGCGAAGGCTGAGAACATGCCGAAGGACAATATTGATTCCGCTATTAAGCGTGCAAACCAAAAGGATGTCAGCGCATTCTCAGAAATAATTTACGAAGGAAAAGGTCCGCATGGTACGTTAGTGATCGTGGAATGTGCTACGGACAATCCAACCAGAACAGTTGCGAATGTGAAGTCCTATTTCAATAAAGCCGGGGGTAGCGTCGTGCCCAATGGGTCTCTGGACTTTATGTTTAACCGCAAGGCGGTGTTTGAAATCAACATGGCAGATTCAATAGATCCCGAGGAGTTGGAACTTGAGCTGATCGACGCTGGATGTGAAGAAATTGAGGTGTCGGAAGATAAAATATTTGTCTTTGGGGATTATACCTCTTTCGGAGATCTTGCAAAAGCGCTAGAAGATAAAGGTATTGAGGTGCAGAAATCAAATTTGCAACGCATCCCTACTTCACCGGTGGATCTCACAGAAGAACAAATGCTGGAGGTTGAAAAAATGTTGGATAAGATCGAGGACGATGATGACATTCAACAGGTATTTACGAACATAGCTTAAAAGCAGCTAGGCTTTGAAATAAATCAAATGAAGCATCGTTTTGCACATAGTTAAGTATTCAAAAGGAATGATGCGCGTTTTACTATCTATTCTTGCAGTTGTTCTTTTGTTATGGACAAGTTATTCCTGCTCCACTGAAAAAAACACTGCTGTAAACAGAGCGTATCACGGTATGACAGCGCGTTACAATGGTTATTTCAACGCAAACGAGCTCCTCCGCTTGTCAATGTCGACCTTCAGAAGCTCACTGAAAGAAAATTATTACGAAGTATTGCCCATCGATGCGCTCCCGAATGAAGAACAGGTGGTTGGATTGTATCCAGCGATCGATACTGCCATTGTGAAATGCACTAAAGTGATTCAAAGGCACAGTATGCCGAGCAATGACAAGCCCTCGCTCAAGAAAGAAGAACACAATAATTGGATCGATGAGAATTGGACAACGATTGGAATTGCTAATTTTTACCGAAGAGACTACGATGCTGCATTGAAAGGTTTTTCATTCGTGAAAAAGTTCTATTCAAACGATCCGAGTATCTATGTGGCTGACCTTTGGATGGCCAAGACTAATATTCAGTTGAACAAGCTCACCGAAGCAGGTTTTAATCTGAAAAATCTGGATAAAGCTCTTGCTGATGAGGGCGAACGAACCAAAGAAAAACCTTCCAAAAAGGATAAAGAAGAGGAACCAGTGGCTAAGGTGCCGAAGAAGATTATGTTTGATTTCTACAAGACCAAAGCAGAGTTTGCCATCAGAAAACAGGAAACGAAAGAGGCGATTAAACACCTGAATGATGCTTTGGAATTTGCAAAAGTTCAGACAGATATTTCAAGAACTCATTTCATTATTGCCCAATTGAATGAAACCACTGGTGATCGCAGTGAAGCAAAAAAACATTACACGCAGTGTTTGAAGTACAATGCTCCATACGAAATGCACTTTAACGCACGATTAAAGCGCGCATTCATGGGGGGAGATGAAAAGGTACGAAAGGAATTGATGAAAATGCTTCGCGATGCCAAAAATGCACCTTACAAGGATCAGATTTACTATGCACTTGCGGACATCGAGCTACAACGAACAAATGAATCGAAAGCTGTTGAATTCCTCACTCTTTCAGCGTTTTATTCAACGGCCAATGTTCGGCAGAAAGGAATGTCCTATGAAAAACTCGGGAATTTGTCCTTTGGTCACCGCGATTATGTGAAGGCTCAGAAATATTATGACTCTTGCGCAAGAGTAATAGACGATACCTATCCAAATGCACAGGGAGTTAGAAACAAAGCATCCAATCTTGCAGATCTCGTCAGTGCAGTGGAAACAGCTGCGTTTGAAGACAGTGTTCAGCGCATCGCTCGAATGGAGGAGAGTGAACGGATACGTTTCATTGAGAACGTGATTAAGAAGGTGAAGGAAGAAGAGGAGCGTCGCAAGAAAATGGAAGCCGAAAAACTCAGGGAATTACAGCAGAATCAGAACACATTCGTTCAAAATTCTGGTACCGGTAGTAAATGGTACTTCAACAATCCGAAAACCCGGAGCGATGGATTTGATGAATTCAGAAAACTATGGGGAACAAGGGAAAACGAAGACAATTGGCGACGAAGTGACAAAACTGTTTTAATGACTTCGTCAGATGAAAAAGACGAAGATTCTACTGCCACAGAGACGGAAACAACTGCATTGAAGGACTCGCTGACTGTAGACATGCTTCTATCTAATATTCCTTTGACAGACTCTTTATTCCTTGCTTCACAAAACAGAATGATGGATGCACTTTATTCTGCAGGCGTGATTTATAAAGAGCAGCTAAACGAACCGCTTTTAGCCCGAAAGCAATTTGATGCGGTGCGTGCCTTTAACAAGGAGTGTCCAACGGATCTTTCTACGGCATTTCAGTTATACAAGTTGCTTGACGCTTCCTCAGATCCCGCTGCTCAATCCGAGAAAGATCATATTCTTACCGTTTATCCGAACTCCGATTATGCAAATTATCTGAGAGATCCGGATTTCTTTGTAAAACGAAAGGAACGCGATGCGCTGGCCGAAAAGGAGTACTTGATGGTGCTTGAGCGCTATAACAAAGGATTGTATATGCCAGTGATATCGAGGGCAGAGGCTGTCATCTCTCAGGAAAGGGAAAATAAATTTCGACCAAAATTTATGTTGCTGAAAGCAATGAGTATGGGTCAGATGACGGAAAACAAACGTGAGCTTTTGCCAGTTTTACAGCAACTGGTGACTGAATACCCTGGAACCGAGGAGGAAGTCCGGGCGAAGGAGATGATCAAGATTATTAATGAGGGATATTCGAAAAATGTCTCGGTAGATCGTTCCAGTAAATCTCCATTCAAGTTTGATGAAAAAGTCAGTCAATGGGTGATTATTTTTTTGGATAAAAATGAAAACTCTGGTACTGCTAAATCAAAGGTTTCAGACTTTAATCGGGAATTCTTCAGTAGGGATGGTTTAAAGGTGAGTTCAAAGATCTTTGGTGATGATCAAAGTGTGATTTTGGTGCAAGAATTTAAAAATGATGTAACCGCATCGAATTATGTCCGTATATACAAAGCCACGAGGAAACACCTTCTGGATCTTCAGAAAGCGAAGATCATGGTGATTACTCAGGAAAATATGAAGTTGTTGTTTGAAAAGAAAGAACTACTTCAAGAGTATGAGACATTTTATGATGAATTTTATTAGTCATGTTAAACAGAAAAGAAAAAACGAGTTTTGACAGTTCCGAAAAGGTAAACAAGTTAGTCGAAGGAACCGTAGTCATTGGTGACATTATCGCAGAAACAAATATCCGTATTGACGGTGAGGTTCAAGGTAACGTTACAACATCCGCAAAGGTGATTGTGGGTGCTAACGGCGTTTTAAAAGGTAATTTGAACTGCCAAGAAGCCGATATCGAAGGCCGAATAGAAGGGAAGCTGATGGTTGAAGGGCTCCTTATTCTTCGCGAACAATCCAATATTCAAGGCGATATTTACACATCGAAGTTGCACATTGAAGAAGGCGCTGTTTTCCTTGGTGCATGTAAGATGGGTGTGGCAGGAATGAAAACTTCTTCCGCAGTAAAATCTTCGGAGGAAACTGAAAATTCCTTGTATTAATGGCTGAACAGCCTAAGAAAAACTTTTCAAAATTTGCCCGTTTATCGGGAATTGGCATCCAGATGGGTGCCACTATTTTTTTAGGAGCATACCTTGGCAAGTTTTTGGATCAAAAATATCCATCTGATAAAAAATGGTTTACAATCGGACTCACCTTGTTGTCTGTGATCATCTCACTGTACAATGTCCTACGTCAAGTAAATAAAATGAACGATGAGCAAGATTCTTAGAAAGATCTTAAAATATTCGGTTTTTTTATTGCTTGTTGTAGCACCTGTTTTTTTTGTTCATACTTCTCTGTTGCATCAGGGCGAGCTATACCTGACATATGGTATTAATTGGGCACTTGCCTTCTTGTTTTACGTTATATTGGTTTTACGTGAACGGCAGCTCATGCCTTACATGGGATATTATTTTTTGTATTTCAGCATCTTTAAATTTGGTGTTTTTCTTTTTACTTTGAGACCATTACTTGATTTAACTTTGGGTGTTAGAAGCCCTGCATTTCTTTCTTTTTTCATCCCTTACTCAATCTGTACGGCCTTTGAAATAAGCTATCTGATCAAAGAATTGAACAAGGGCTGATTTTTGGTTGAAAAAAAACGTTTAAAGACTTCTTTTCTCATGTAAAATTATATGTACTTTTGCGGCGTTTTTATCAACTACTGGTTGCCGTTTATGCAAAAGATTTTAGGATTTTATTTGGGTTTAGTCTTCCTTTTTCCAACGGTTTTGATGGCAAATGAGTCTGCCGTATCCTCGGGCGATCAGGTTGAGATGTCCGCTGAAGAAAAGAAGCGTTCTGAAATGAGTGAATATGTGAAGCATCACACGAAGGATGTGCACGATTTTCATATTTATTCAGACAACAGCACAAATTCGCATTATGGATTTCCATTGCCTGTAATACTCTGGGATGGAGGTTTGCACGTTTTTCTGTCTTCTGCTTTTCATCATGGTCATCATTTGGTTGAGTCTAAGGGTAAGCATTTTGCATTGTTTCATGATAAGATTTACAGCACGGATGCTTCAGGTGATCTGAAATTGGATGCTCACGGACATCCCACGGTTGCAGCGCCATTAGACCTGTCAATCACCAAAAGCGTTTTTGTAACCTTGATCATGGCATTTATTCTCTTCTTTGTTTTCAAGGGAATTGCCAAATCATATAAGACATCACTTTCTCCGAAAGGTGCAGCGAAATTTTTTGAACCACTTGTGCTCTTTGTACGTGATGAGATCGCGATTCCCAATATTGGAGAGAAACATTATAAAAAGTACATGGTGTATCTCTTAACTGTGTTCTTTTTTATCTGGTTCCTTAATCTGGCAGGGATGACGCCGTTAGGGATTAATGTGACAGGCAATATTGCAGTAACGTTTACGCTTGCAATCCTGACATTTGTCATTACCCAAACCACGGCCAACGGAAATTACTGGAAGCATATTTTCTGGATGCCGGGAGTGCCTGTACCAATGAAGATTATTCTTGCTCCAATCGAATTGTTGGGGGTTTTTATTAAGCCTTTTGCCTTGATGATCCGTTTGTATGCGAACATGTTGGCGGGACATATTGTCTTGGGATCTTTGATCAGTCTATTGTTTATTTTCCACAATTGGGGTGCGAAAGGAGCATTCTTGGGTCTGACTTTGTTTTTGAATATTATAGAGCTTTTGGTAGCCTTTTTACAGGCATATATTTTCACGATGCTAACCGCCTTGTACTTTGGCTTTGCAGTTGAAGAACATCACGATGAGCATCATTAGTTAAGTTGTATTTTTTAACCTCAAATAATAATTAACATGGAAATCCCAGCAATTGTAGGTGCAGGTTTAGTTGTGATCGGAGCAGGTATCGGTATTGGTCGTATCGGTGGTTCAGCAATGGAAGCTATCGCGCGTCAGCCTGAAGCAACTAACAAAATTCAAACAGCGATGTTGATTGCAGCAGCGTTGATTGAAGGAATCGGATTTGCTGCATTGTTCGCAGTTTAATGCCTTAACTGTTTGCCTGTACGGTTGGTCCGGGCAAACAGTTGTTATTTGAATTATAAAAAAGTTATGGAAAAATTAGTAAGTGAATTTTCAGTAGGATTGTTTTTTTGGCAGTTTGTCATCTTTATTGCCTTATTGTTATTGTTAAAAAAGTACGCTTGGAAACCAATCCTTGATACTGTTAACGAGCGCGAACAAAAGATTGCTGACTCCCTTGCCCTGGCAGAAAAAACGAAAGCGGAGATGCAAGCCTTGCAATCTCAGAATGAAAGCTTGTTGAAAGAAGCCCGTGCAGAAAGAGACGCAATCATTCGCGATGCAAAAGAAACGGCGACCAAAATGGTAGAGGAATCGAAAACTTCCGCCAAGATTGAAGCCGATAAGATTATTGCTGCTGCTCGTCAATCGATAGAAACAGAGAAAAATGCAGCCATTGCGGAACTTAAAACACAGGTTGCATCTTTTTCCTTGGAGATTGCTGAAAAAGTAGTAAAAGGTGAGTTGGCCTCTGATGACAAGCAGAAAGCCTTGGCAGATAAGCTTGCAGAAGACATCAATTTGAACTGATCTGTTTATGCAAAGTACGAAAGCAGCATCACGGTATGCTAAAGCACTTCTGGAGCTCTCACTAGAGCAGAGTTGTTTCAATAAAGTATCGTCAGACATGGCGTATTTGCACAAGGTATGTCAGGAGGAAAAAGATTTTATTATCCTGTTGAACTCACCTGTGATTAAGTCGGATAAGAAGATTTCTATTTTTCAGAGCCTTTTTGCTGATTTTGACAAGCTTTCTTCTATGTTCATGGAGCTCATTGCTAAGAATAGACGAGAATATATGTTGGATGATATTGCCTTGGCTTATCAGGCTTTGTTAAAAGCTCATCAAGGGATCGTTCCTGTGACAATATATTCTGCCAGGCCTTTGAATGCCTCCACACGTGAAACTCTTGTGAAAAAAATTGGAGGAGCTGTTCAAGGCAAACCAGAGATAACAGAAGTTATCGATGAGGCTCTGATAGGAGGTTTTATAATTAGAATGGATGATAAGCAAATCGATGCATCTGTTTCAACACAATTCAAGGATTTAAAACAACGTTTAACGCGATAACCCGAGAAGGGATTAAAAAAAAGAGATATGGCAGATATCAAACCCGCAGAAGTTTCTGCAATTTTAAGAGAACAACTTTCCGGCTTCAGATCGGAGGCTGAATTACAGGAGGTAGGAACCGTGCTTCAAGTTGGAGATGGAATCGCTCGGATTTACGGATTGAATGGAGTTCAGTATGGTGAATTGATTGAATTTGAAAACGGTCTTCAAGGGATTGCCTTGAACTTGGAAGAGGATAACGTTGGTGCTGTATTACTAGGCCGTTCAACGGATGTGAAAGAAGGTGATACTGTAAAGCGTTTAGGTCGAATTGCCTCTATCAAAGCGGGTGAGGGTATGGTTGGACGTGTCGTAGATACATTGGGGAATCCCATCGATGGTAAAGGTCCAATTACAGGAGAACTTTACGAAATGCCTATTGAACGTAAAGCTCCTGGGGTAATCTTCCGTCAACCGGTAACTGAGCCACTTCAGACTGGAATTAAAGCTGTGGATGCAATGATTCCAATTGGTCGTGGACAGCGTGAGTTGATCATTGGCGACCGTCAGACTGGTAAAACGACTGTTGCAATAGATACTATCATCAATCAACGTGAATTCTACGACAGAGGCGAACCTGTATTTTGTATCTACGTGGCTATAGGTCAGAAAGGATCAACGGTAGCAGGTATCGTTAAGAAGTTAGAAGACGCAGGAGCAATGGCGTACACAGTAATCGTTGCTGCGAATGCTTCAGATCCTGCCCCAATGCAGTTCTATGCACCAATGACAGGTGCTGCTATTGGTGAGTTCTTCCGTGACTCAGGGCGACCTGCACTAATCATTTATGATGATCTATCAAAACAAGCTGTTGCATACCGTGAGGTTTCGCTTCTTTTGCGTCGTCCTCCGGGTCGTGAAGCTTATCCTGGGGATGTATTCTACCTTCACTCCAGATTGCTTGAGCGTGCAGCAAAGATTATTGCAGACGATTCTATTGCAACACAAATGAATGACCTTCCGGAATCTATTAAAGGAATCGTAAAAGGAGGAGGATCATTGACTGCATTGCCAATCATCGAGACACAGGCTGGTGACGTTTCTGCCTATATTCCGACAAACGTAATCTCCATTACGGATGGTCAGATCTTCCTTGAATCAGATTTATTCAATGCAGGTATACGTCCTGCGATTAATGTTGGTATCTCTGTTTCTCGTGTAGGAGGAAATGCTCAAATTAAATCCATGAAGAAGGTAGCAGGAACCTTGAAACTCGATCAGGCTCAATACCGTGAGCTAGAAGCTTTTGCCAAGTTTGGATCTGATCTTGACGCAGCAACAAAATCAGTATTGGATAAAGGTGCACGAAATGTAGAGATCCTAAAGCAAAGAGAAGGAGATCCATTCCCGGTAGAGAAGCAAATTGCGATCATCTTTGTTGGAACGAAAGGATTGATGCAACGTGTTCCTGTGTCTAAAGTGAAGGAGTTTGAGAAGGAATTCCTCAATTACCTAGAGGCAAAACATGCGGATGTACTTGTGCAGTTGAAAGCTGGTAAATACACGGATGAAATCACGGATACGTTAACACGTGTCGCGAAAGAGATTGCGGATAAATACTGATGCGATTCAGAATTCTTAATTCATAATTGAATTTATGCCTAGTTTAAAGGAAATACGGAATAGAATCACTTCGGTTGGATCAACGATGCAAATCACCTCTGCGATGAAGATGGTTTCGGCAGCGAAGTTGAAAAGAGCGCAGGATGCAATTACGCAAATGCGACCCTATTCAAATAAACTAAAGGAGATTCTTGGAAATTTAAGTGCTACGCTTGACCTCTCAGAAAACGCTTTTTCCGAGGCGCGCGATACAAAAAATATCCTCATTGTCGGAATCACATCGAACAGAGGATTGTGTGGTGGATTCAATAATAATATCATCAAGAAAGTCAACCAACTCGTAAATGAAAAGTATGCTGGTAGGAATGTAAAAGTTCTTTGCCTAGGAAAGAAAATAAAGGACACCTTTAAGCGTACCGATCTTTATTTTGTGAACGACTCGTTGGCCCCGGTAGAGGATATTTATTCATCATTGACATTCGAAAACAATGCATTGATCGCCTCTGAATTGATGCGGTTGTTTACTACAAAAGAATTCGATCGAGTGGTATTCGTGTACAATCAATTCGTCAATGCAGCGACTCAGAATGTTTTAGAGGAGCAGTTTCTTCCTGTAGTGTCATCAACTGAGGCTCAAGAAGCTGGTGCAGGAACCGACTACATCTTTGAGCCTTCAAAGGAGGAGATCGTTTCTGAACTTATTCCTAAGTCACTAAAAATTCAATTATTTAAAGCGTTGTTGGATTCTCATGCTGCCGAACATGGTGCACGAATGACTGCAATGCACAAGGCGACTGATAATGCCAAAGAGCTGCAACGCTCACTTAAATTGAGTTATAACAAGGCACGTCAGGCGGCGATTACAAATGAAATCCTGGAGATCGTAGGAGGTGCTGAGGCATTGAAATCGTAAAATTGAACGGATTATTTTTCCTGTTTCCGGACAGAATTATCTAAGACAAAAACTCAAGACGGTATCTACGAATATTTCTGGAGCTTCTGCATGTACCCAGTGTCCAGCATTTGCAATGGTTAAAAGGTCAGAATCAGGGAACAGTTGTTCTATGTCCTGCCAGTCATCATCTATAATGTAGTTCGATAGCTCTCCGCGAATGAAAAGGGTGGGAGTAAGCACCTCAATACTGGGAATAGCATCAAGAATTTCATCCATTTCTCGTTCCAGTACGTTTAAATTCATCCTCCACGCCAAAACACCTTTTTCTTTCCAATACAGATTTTTTAAAAGAAATTGGATGACTCCTTCTGAGTCTATGTACGTGCGCAAAAGGCTCTCAGCCTCACTTCTTGCTTTTATTTTTATAGGATCAACTGCATGCATGCCTGCCAGAATATGCTGGTGATGCATAGGATACTCTTTTATCCCGATATCCACTACGATGAGCTTTTCCAGCTTGTCCTCCCATTGCTGTGCATAATGCATGGCTACTTTTCCACCCATGGAATGTCCGAGCAGAATGAATTTATCCAGGTTAAGATGCTCTGTAAGCTCATGAACATCAGAAGCCATTAATGCGTAAGAAAAGTCCTCACTCCACGGGGAATGACCATGGTTTCTTAGGTCTACCAGAATGACTCGAAAATACTCTGAAAACTTTTTGGCGTGTGTCTGCCAGTTGTCAGAAAATCCGAAGAGTCCATGCAGGATCATGAGCGGCTTTCCGCTTCCGATTTCACGGTAATGAAGCAACATGCTGCAAATTTGAAAAAAATCCTGTCAGTAAGGTCTAGACTGGGATGTGAAATTAACGGATGATGGTAAATTTCTTGTGTTCGATTTTAGATCCTTGACGAAGAGTTACACTGTAAACGCCATTCGATAAATCTTTACAATCGATATTTAATCCTTGGTAATTATTGAAACTTACATAGCCATACTTGGTCATTCGCCCTCCCGTAGTCGAGAAAAGAGTTACTTCGATAGGTTCCGTGAAGTTGCTACCCGTATAGTTGAAATATACATCTCCAGTACTTGGATTTGGATAAAGCTCACTGAATATTTCAGAATCTTGCGATTGTCTAGATACCACTATTGGATCAAACGTCTTGACCGTGCCGTCGTAATCTGTTTGCTTCAAACGATAGTAGGTTAGAGCGAACGGATCGTAGTCTAAAACAGAGTACTCTATCACATCGGCCGTTGTTCCCATTCCCTGAACGGTTGACATTACTTCCCAGCTGATTCCATTCTTACTTTTTTCAACTGTGAAATAATCATTATTCGTTTGAGAGGCTGTTGTCCAAAAGATCTTATTCTCTCTTTCAAGTGGTTGGCCATCAAAATTCACAAGTACTACTGGCAATGCAGTCATTATGTCGCAGCTCATGGTTGCGGTACCAGTAAAGTTGATCGTGTAGGCTCCACCGGCAGTTGACCAACGGTCAATTCCCAAAAGATAATACTGTCCGGCAGTAGCGTTAATCCAAGAGGTATAGCCATTACCTGAAGGAGAGGAATTTTCTGAAATATCAGGGTCAGTAGCATTCATACCCATTGCCACTTCACTCTTCCCTGTTTGAGAAGCGTATGAACAGCGTACAGGCGCACTTAAGTTACAAGCACTGGATGTTGTAAGAGGATTTCCGGTTAATTGCCAAAGTGCCCAATCGTACTCAATCCCGTTGGAAGTTACAGGAAAGCTTCCTTCAAATCCCCAGGTACCCGAATTTCCGATTCTAATGGCATAGTAGGTCATATTATGTTCACCCGCCAGACATCCGTCATTTCCAGAGTTTAGATCGGCGGTACATCCCTGGCCGCTTGCAAGATTAGAATAAGACGTGTTTGAGCAAACGGGTATAGCACCACGACAATCTGCAGTGGTAGGGGTGCATGAACCAACGTTTCCTATGGCACAGACACTAAAGGTGCCTTGGTTGTCCCCATTAAAGTCCCAAAGACGCACCCATAATGTGGATCCCGGTGTTTGGCCTGTAACACTAAAAGCAGGCATCAAACCAGGGCCTGTGTCATCGTCGCAAATAATTTGATTAAGTGTCCCAGAGCAGGTACCGTTGGAACTTGAATATATGGCTGCTACGGCATCGGTGATGGTTCCTTGATTAAATTGAAAAGTAATATTGCCATCTGCTGGAACTGTAACGGAGTACCATGCATCTAAATAATTAGGTTGACTTAGTCCACAACCGGTGGGGGCTGTAACTGATGTTGATTGAGTTGCACTCAGATTATTCACTTCGACATAGTTACAAGTGTTAAAAACAGTGATTCCCAAAGCCCCACAAGGCTCATCGTTACATATTTTTTTACAGACAACGACATCATCAAATGTTGTTAGTTACCGAAGACGTTGGTGAATTTGGTGAGGTAACTGTTGCAGTTCCTGAAATAACGGACCAAGTACCTGTAAAGCCTGTAAACGGTGAATTTGCCGATAGGCTAGGAGTGGATGTACATTCAACAGATACATCTGTCCCTGCGAAAGCATTTGGGGAAGTATATGTTATAATTATCCGTCCTGCACCTCCTGCACCGCCGGAATTTCTTCCACCGCCTGTGTGATATGCTCCACTTCCTCCACCTCCTGGTTGCGTTCCAATTTGACCATCTCCATCTGATGATATCGCAATCCCTCCCGCCCCACCAGATGAGCCCGAACCACCGGTCCCTCCACCAGCTGATGACCCGATACTTCCGTTGGTACCATTTCCTGAGTTTCCTGTACCGCCAGTGCCTGCTAATCCACCATTTGGCTGACCGCCATTACCTCCATTTGCGGATATAGATGAGAAAGACGAGGCGCCGCCATTTCCACCTGCACCGCCGGGATTAGCATCGGATCCTCCACTGCCACCAGCACCAACAATATATGCTATTGATGCACCTGGTGTTACTATTAT
>JAJTDX010000098.1 GCA_021298235.1 Cryomorphaceae bacterium
AGCATATTGATTCGGTCCGTTAAACTCTTGAGTCCCGCGAGAATTCCTTTCTCGAGTTCAGGTGGCAAGAGTGCATACGAAATAGATTTGATCTCTTTGATCGAGTTATTTATCAGTTCGGAATACGAGTTTGCCATGTCCTGTTGCGACGGATCGATCTTCATGGATTCAAACCATAGCTTAAGCAGCACAAGGTTTTGAGCAAGTCCATCATGAAGCTCGCGCGCGATCTTTTTCTTCTCTCCTTCTTGTGCAGAAGAAATCACCTCGTATTTTTTAGACTGGAATTCAATTTCTTCCGTCTCATCGATGATCAATACAACATAGTCCCCTTGATTATCTGACATTCTGTTGCCTATAATTTCTACGTGCAACAGTTTTCCACTCATTGATCTCTGAATTGTTTTTTTCGAAAAAGAGTCCATTTTAAACTCCTCAAGCAGCTCTGTTTCTGGATTCCTACAAAAAGAGTTTAAACGGTATTTTGCTATTTCCGAAGGATCGATATCATAAAGTTTACAGAAGGCACCATTGGCCATAACAATTCCAAGGTCAGAGGAATTCACAGTTAGGACTGGTAGCGGTGAAACCTCGAATATGCTTCGGAATCGTTTTTCGGATTCGGCAATTCTGTTTTGCTGCACTACACGCTCCCGGCTGTATTCTATAGTTTTTGCAAGTAATTTTGCATTCGCATCGCCCTTAAGCAGGTAGTCTTGAGCTCCTTCTTTCACTAAGGTATTGGCAAGATTTTCATCTTCGGTACCGGTTAGGATGATAATCGCAGCGGTTTCACACAATTTACGGGCCTTGTAAAAGGTATCGATTCCTCCTGAGTCAACGATATTCAAATCCAAAAGCATCACATCAGGTGTGAAAAATTCTAGTATCTCTCCAAGCTCGTCAATAGATTTTACTTGCTGGATATGGCTATCGAGGTATTCAGCAGAGGACAATTGAAAATGGATCAACTGACCAAAGAAATAATCGTCTTCAACAATAAGTATTTTGGTATCTCTCGTCATAGCAGTAAAAAAGCAAGTTAGTTTACTTTATACGTCAAGTGCGCCGAGCAAATGTAGAGAGAATTATTCGAACCTCGCTTTTAACTACGTAGGCTGGACATCCGTAATTCTACGTATTTTTTGAAATTTTCAAATTCATCCCATTCATTGCCCCAACGAATTATCTTCCTTTGTACCCTTAGTAGTGTGTGAACATGCCAGGTAGAGCAGTTGTTGTTGAAGATTTTGTCTTGTTGTCACAGGTTTGGTCAGCCTTGCTGACCTCTATGGGGTATTCTGTAAGTGTTTACCACAACGCTGACGACATTTCCGATATGATTCTCGAACTTGATCCGGAGATTATTTTGATGGACGTTAACCTGGAGGGAAGCAAAACAGGAATCGAGCTAGCTGAAGAGCTTATCAAAGCGAATCCAAAACTCAATATTATTGCTCTGACCTTGCAAAGCGGTCAGGATTATGTTCAGCGCGCCCTCTCTGCAGGAATGAAAGGTTACGTGACTAAGAACAGCAGAGTGGAAGTCGTGAAGGAAGCAATCCAAGAAGTTTTAAGCGGAAAAACCTACCTCTGCGAAGATGTTCGCGTTGCTTGACTGCCGCACTCTTAATTTCTTCTAATCGTTACAAAGACTTTATCCCGATCTAGTTGTGCATTCAATGCTTCGAAGAACTGATCTCTTTCCTCAAGTGCTATTGCATCCAAGGGAAATGAAAGCTGCAACTCTTTAATGTAATCAAAATAAACCGATCCTTGGTGAATGGATACTTTTCTTAATCCGCTGAAATACACCAATTTAACATCTCTATCTGCCATAATAACGGCTTTGGAAGTAACACCTGCACGAAATCCTTTCTTCAGACTTCCAATCAGCAGGAAAAATATATTATCCAGGCACACAAATGCAAGAGCTGTGGCAGGTAACCAGGCCTGGGAAGTAACTCTAAATAGCGCAGCAGCAGCGAATAAAAACACCAGAGCCTCCATGATGGTGTAAACCCAAACACGTTTTGAACGCCGCAAAGAAATTACCAATAACAGAAGCCCCAAAATTAAAAACAACTCTTCCCTATACTTAAATTGAGAACCAGTAGTTCGCAGAGGTTCGAAAGGGAGATCGAAGCCAACAAAAACAGTTAGTGCCAGTGTCGGAAAGAAAAGGAACAACAACAATGCGTTGATGAATCTATTCATTTGGGATAAGTTTGAGTTTGCGTTTCAATGCTTCAATGCGGTTACCTGCAGCCTGTACCTTACCTTCGACCTCTTTTCGCAACGCATCCGCACCTTTCGAGCGAGCAAAAAATCCAAGGTTATTCTCTAATTGTAGCATTTCCGAGCGCAGGCGGTCTATTTGCTGACGGATTTCGGCTTTTTCGCGTGCGTATGCTTTGACAGGATCTGCGCTGGCAGCAAGGGTTTCAATACGTGCCTCAAACAGAATCCGTTCTTTTTCCTCATTATCCAGTTTAATGGCAGAATAATGTAAATCCATCTGCTCTTTGTATGCTTTAAATACAGCTTCTTTATCCTTCAAAGGAACCTGACCCAAACCTGAAAAACGCTTGCCAAATTCCTTAAGTGAAGTAAGATCCGCATCTTTATCTCCTGACAGTTTGAACGCTCCAATTTCTTTTATCAGTTCTTGCTTTGCAAGCAGGTTCTCTTCAAGCTCTTTTTCTTGTCCGGCGAAATGATGTTGTTTGGCATTGAAAAAATGATCACATGCTGCTCTGAACTTATTCCAAAGGCGCTGTTCCAATTTTGGACCGGCACTTCCGATCTTTTTCCATTCTTTTTGCAAACGAATCAATTCTTCGGACGTATTCTTCCAATCCGTAGAGCTTTGAAGTGACTCTGCTTTCTCGATAAGTTTTTGCTTTTTATCTGAAAGTTCTTTGAAACCTTCATTCACACTGGCAAAGAAATTTTTTCGAGCAGCAAAAAATTTGTCACACAGGCCACGAAATACTTTGTACACCTCTTCATTCTCTTTTTTGGTTCCAAATCCGATTTTTCTCCATCGGTCCTGAATTTCAAGGAGTCGTTTCGTTTCCTGCTCCCATGCCTTTGCCGAATCAAGTGTTTCTAAGTTCTGGAGCAGTATCTCCGTCTCATTGATCAATTCCTGCTTCTTGAGAATGTTGTCTTTGAGAGTATTTCGGCGTTCATCGTAGTAAGCCTGAATTCTTTCGTAAATGGTTCGAACGGCCGACCAATAAGCACTTTTCAGTCGTTCCCATTCCTCATTTTGAACAGGACCTATGTCCTCCCACTCGTTTTGAACAGCTTTCAGGATCTGCTCTGTTTCCTTCACAGAAGTATTCGATTGCAATTCTTCAAGACGTTTGATGATGTCTTCCTTGAGTTGCATGTTTCTGCGCAGGTCATGATCTTTTAATTGTTTATAGATCTTGAGGTTGTAAAAAAACTGTTCAAGCAATCTCGAGTATTCTTTTTGGACCTCTTCCCTTTTGTTTCGGGGAATATCGCCAATCTCTTTCCATGCCTCCTGAATCTCTTTGAATGTGTTCATTGCGGCACCGATCTTCTCTTCTTCCTGAATCGTTTTTCTCAAGCGCTCGATGAGTGCTGTTTTTTGATGGAGATGTTCATTTTCAAGGGCATTTTTAAGGTCTGTCTGCACCTTCAAACGGTCTCGAAAAGCAGTATATTCTTCGTTGAACGCTTTTTTTAGTGAACGCAGATCTTCTCCTTCATATTCCAATCCTTTATCCGCAGCATCCAGTCGTGCAATCTGATCCTTACGTTCCATTTCCAGGAAGGCATCTTCAAATTGTTGACGCAGTTCCTGCACATCGCGCGCTACAGCAAAAACATCCGGATTTTCAGCAAGCAGTTTAAGGGAAGCAAGGTGATCTGTACGTTCCATTTATTAAATGTTTTGAGTCATTTCAAAGTTCGTAAGCGAAACGAATTCAGCAATGCGTTCTTCAATATCTTTTTTAGAAATTTCCATTAAGCGTTCTGTACCGAATTTCTCTACACTGAACGATGCGAGTGCTGATCCGGCAATAATGGCCCGTTTCATATTTTCAAATGATACGTCACCAGTTGATGCGAGGTAGCCAATGAACCCCCCCGCGAAGGTATCACCCGCTCCGGTTGGATCGAACACTTCTTCCAATGGCAGTGCAGGTGCAAAGAACATTTGATCGCCATGGAATAACAGTGCGCCGTGTTCCCCTTTTTTGATGATCAGGTATTTCGGCCCCATCGAACGGATGATTTTGGATGCTTTTCGCAAGGAGTATTCTCCGGACAATTGCCGTGCTTCTTCGTCATTGATAATAAGTACATCGATAAGCTTGAGTGTATTCTTCAATTCCTCCATGGCTATATCCATCCAGAAATTCATGGTATCCATGGCAATTAATTTCGGACGATTGTGCAGCCGTTCAATCACCGTTCGTTGCACCTGAGGACTTAAGTTTCCAAGCATCAGAAAATCGATGTTCTGGCAGGATTCCGGAATAACAGGGTCAAAGTGTTCCAAAACATTCAGTTCCGTTACCAAAGTATCTCTGGAATTCATGTCGTTGTGGTACCTTCCGGACCAGAAGAATGTTTTTTCTCCCTGCTTAATCTGCAGCCCCGTCAAGTCAACACCGCGTGAAGCCAATTGATCCAACATCGCTTTTGGAAAGTCATCCCCAACCACGGAAATGATCTTTTGTTCTTTAACAAAATTCGAAGATGACAGTGCGATGAAGGTACCGGCACCACCAATAATTTTATCTGTTTTTCCGAAAGGGGTTTCGATCGCATCGAAGGCCACACTTCCAACGGTCATTAAACTCATAGAAGCAATTTTGAGGTGCAAAGATACGAGTTTTAGGCGGGAGAATTACCTCAGTGAAGAACAGGGAGCAAAGAACAAGGAGCAAAGAATAAAGATCAAGGAGCAAGGAACAATTCGATAACCTATCAATTGCTCAACAATGCACGCATATTCACTTTTCCGTCAATAATCCGGTGTAATTCGCTGATAGGTACACGTTCTTGCTGCATTGTGTCCCGGTCTCGAATGGTGACAGTTTGATCTTCTAAGGTCTGATGATCCACAGTTACGGAATAAGGAGTGCCGATCGCGTCCTGACGGCGGTATCGTTTACCTATAGAATCCTTTTCGTCATACTGACACAGAAAATCGAACTTTAGGGAATCGATTATTTCTCGCGCTTTTTCCGGCAAACCGTCTTTTTTCGTCAAAGGCATCACGGCCACTTTGTAAGGTGCCAACGCCGGAGGGATACTGAGTACTACGCGCTCTGTTCCGTCTTCCAGTTGTTCTGTTTTGTAGGACGCGCTTAATACCGCAAGGAACATGCGATCTAATCCGACGGATGTTTCAACCACATATGGAACATAATTTTGATTGAGCTCTGGATCGAAGTATTGAAGTTTCTTGCCTGAGAATTGTTCATGTTGTTTCAAATCGAAATCAGTACGTGAATGAATTCCTTCAAGTTCTTTGAAACCCATCGGAAAATCGAACTCAATATCACACGCTGCATTGGCGTAATGCGCCAGTTTGATGTGATCATGGAATCGATAATTCTTATCCCCGAGACCAAGTGACTTGTGCCATTTTGAACGCGTTTCCTTCCAGTATTCGTACCATTTCATTTCCTCTCCCGGACGGCAGAAGAACTGCATTTCCATCTGTTCAAATTCACGCATGCGGAAAATGAACTGTCGTGCAACGATCTCATTCCTGAAAGCCTTTCCGATCTGTGCAATTCCGAAGGGAATCTTCATTCGCCCTGATTTCTGCACGTTTAGGAAGTTAACGAAGATACCCTGAGCCGTCTCCGGACGAAGATAGATGGTCGAGGCATCGCCAGCTACGGAACCTAATTCCGTAGAAAACATAAGGTTGAACTGGCGCACTTCTGTCCAGTTGCGCGAACCGGAAATCGGACAAACGATCTCGCAGTCCATAATCAATTGATACACTCCTTCCAGGTCATTGTTTTCCAGAGCCATGCGCATTCGGTCCTCGATCTCTTTGATCTTTCCCAGGTTGCGCAATACATTTGGATTGGTCGCCTTAAATTGGACTTCATCGAACTGAGCTCCGAATTTTTTAGCTCCTTTTTCAACCTCTTTCTCAATCTTCTGTCGGATTTTCTCCATGTGTTCCTCAAGCAAAACATCCGCACGGTAGCGCTTTTTGGAATCTTTGTTATCGATAAGAGGATCATTGAACGCATCCACGTGTCCGGAAGCTTTCCACGTAGTAGGGTGCATAAAGATCGCAGCATCAATTCCTACAATGTTTTCGTGCATCTGCACCATGGCTTTCCACCAGTAGCTTTTGATGTTATTCTTAAGTTCTGCACCTAGCTGACCATAATCATAGGTTGCCGCTAACCCATCATAAATTTCAGAGGACGGGAACACGAAGCCATATTCCTTCGCATGAGAAATAACTTCCTTCAGTTTATCTTCTTTTTGTTCCATGAATTCTATTGAACACGTGTAAAATTATCCTTTAATAGCTTTTATCCCTGGCAATTCAATGCCTTCCAGATATTCGAGCATTGCGCCTCCTCCCGTGGAAACATACGACACTTTGTCTGCAAGCTTAAATTTGTTGATCGCGGCAACAGAATCCCCTCCTCCGATTAATGAAAATGCTCCTTTCGCTGTGGCGTCTACAATCGCATTCGCTACATCTACAGTTCCCTGCTGGAAGTTCTCCATTTCGAAAACACCCATTGGGCCATTCCACAAGATCAACCTTGAATTTAAAATGATCTCACGGCATGCTTTAGAAGTCTCCGAACCAGTATCCAATCCCATCCATCCCGCAGGAATTTCTCCAATCTTCACCTCTTTGCGATGAGCGTTATTATCAAATGCGTCTGCAATCACCGTATCCGTTGGAATGTAAAGGTTTACTCCTTTCGTTTTAGCTTTAGTCATTATGGTGCGTGCCGTGTCCAGATAATCATCTTCTACCAGAGAATTACCCACATTTCCACCCATCGCTTTTACAAATGTGTACGCCATCCCACCACCAACGATTAGGTTATCTACCTTTTCCAGTAAGCGCTCTATGATTGTGATTTTTGAAGAAACTTTTGCTCCACCAACGATTGCAGTAAGAGGTTTTTCGGTTGAATTCAACACTTTGTCCACTGCCTTGATCTCTCCTTCGATGAGGTAGCCGAACATCTTATCCTTTGGAAAGTAGTTCGCTATGACGGTCGTGCTTGCATGGGCTCGATGAGCAGTTCCGAAGGCATCATTCACATACACATCTCCATGTTTTGCCAATGCTTCCGCGAAACTTTCGGTTCCGGTCGTTTCCTGCTTATAGAAACGCACATTTTCAAGCATCAAGACTTCACCCGGTTGAAGTCCTGCACTAATTTTATATGCTTCTTCAGCGATACAATCTTTAGCAAATTTCACATTCACACCCAAGACTTTCGAGGTATGAGCTACAATGTGATGTAAGGAAAATTTATCTTCAGGACCCTCTTTCGGTCTGCCTAAATGAGACATCAACACTACACTTCCTCCTTGTTTTAAAATATGCTGGATGGTTGGTGCTGCTGCACGGATACGCGTATCATCCGTCACAGCCATTGTTTCTTTGTCAAGCGGAACATTAAAATCAACGCGAATGAGGGCTCGTTTTCCGCTAAAATTATAGGAGTGAATGTCTGCCATGGGATTCATAGAATTTACATGGGGACAAAAGTAAAAAAAAGTGGGGTTTGAGAACCTTACCCCACTTCAAGCAAACAAGAAATAAACATTTTCGAAAATGGGGTTTGCTAAACTCGCCCCACTTTTCTTTGAGCTTAAAAATTGTAAAGCATGGGGAAAAGCTCGCAAACCCCACGCATCACCATTTTATTTAACGAGCTGACTCGTTTGAACTGTAGTATTGTTGGAAACAGTCAATGTATACATACCAGAAGACAATGCTGAAGTTGAAATTGCTTCAACTCCATTTACATTTCCTGTTAAAACAACTTTACCTGTTTGATCAACAATTGTGTATACTCCATTGTCTATTCCTGAAATTGTGACTACATCGTTGAACGGATTGGGATACACTGACAGAGAAGAGCTGTTTGAATCTTCAATTCCCAAAAATGTAGACAACAACACTTTGTCTAGAACGTGAACAACACCATTGTCAGCAGGAAGGTCTGCCAAAATAACATTCGCATCATTAATTTTAACACCTCCTGTCAACGATACAATCACATTCTCACCCGATAGCGTAGGAACTTGTCCTGCAGTAAGGTCAGTAGATAAAACCGTACCTGCAACAACGTGGTAAGCCAAAATATCTCCAAGGTTTGAAAGAGCAAGGATATCATTCAATGTCACACCCAATTCTGTTGCTAAGTTGTCGAAAGCAGTATTTGTTGGAGCGAATACAGTGAATTCAGAGAACGGATCTGTCAACAATGGCAATAGACGAGCTTCAACTACAGCTGCAACCAATGTTGTGTGTGCCGGTGAACCGATTGCAATATCCGCTACTGTAGTATTTGGAAGAACAACCGCGTCCAATACATGAACAGCACCATTGTCAGCCACAAGATCCGCTGCTGAAACCTGAGCCTGGTTCACAAATACATTCGTTCCATCGATAGTTACTTTCAGCGTATTTGCAGTATTCAAAGGCGATGCAATCAAACCATTTGAAAGGTCTGTAGAAAGCACCTCAGAACCTAGAACATGGTACAAAAGAATGTCAGATAGATCTGGTGAAGCCAACAGATCTCCTGCTGTTATCCCCAAAGCTGTAAGTGCAGCGTTGAATGCATCATTCGTTGGAGCAAAAACCGTAAGTGAAGCAAACGGATCCGTCAAAGCAGGAAGCAATCTTGCTTCAACCACAGCCGCCACCAATGTTGTGTGTGCCGCTGAACCGATTGCGATATCCGCTACTGTAGTATTTGGAAGAACAACTGCATCCAATACATGAACAGCACCATTATCAGCCAAAAGATCTGCTGCTGAAACCTGAGCCTGGTTAACAAATACATTCGTTCCATCGATTGTCACTTTAAGTGTGTTTGCAGTGTTCAAAGGCGAAGCGATCAAACCATTTGAAAGGTCTGTAGAAAGAACCTCAGCACCTAAAACATGGTACAAAAGAATGTCAGATAGATCTGGTGAAGCCAAAAGATCTCCTGCTGTGATACCCAAAGCTGTAAGTGCAGCGTTGAATGCGTCATTCGTTGGAGCAAAAACTGTAAGTGAAGCAAAAGGATCCGTCAAAGCAGGAAGCAATCTTGCTTCAACCACAGCTGCAACCAATGTT
>JAJTDX010000099.1 GCA_021298235.1 Cryomorphaceae bacterium
CTGCATTCTGACATGAATTTATCTACACCTAAAATCAGTGCAATTCCCTGAACTGGAAATCCTTGTACTACCGTTAATGTTGCTGCGAGCGTAATAAATCCTGCACCTGTAACACCCGCGGAGCCTTTGGAGCTAAGCATGGCGATCAAAAGTATCATGCATTGTTCCTGAAAGCTCAGAGGAAAATTGCATGCTTGGGCAATAAATAAGGCTGCAAGCGTCATATAAATATTTGTCCCGTCTAGGTTAAAAGAATATCCCGTCGGGACAACCAAGCCGACAACTTGTTTGGAGCAACCCAGCTTTTCCATTTTTTGCATGAGATTAGGCAGGGCAGACTCAGAGGAGCTTGTAGCAAGTACAAGTACTAATTCCTCTTTTAGATAGCGTAACAGCTTAAAAATATTGAATTTGTTGTATCTGGCTACGAGGCCTAAGATAACAATTATAAAGAGAATTGCGGTAAGATAAAAAGTTGCAACAAGACCAAGAAGATTCCATAAAACTCCAAGTCCGTATTTCCCAACGGTAAATGACATCGCTCCAAAGGCACCAATAGGGGCAAGCTTCATTAGAAGAGCAACAATTTTGAAAATTGGATACGAAAGGGCATGAAGAAAATCTATGACCGGTTTGCTTTTGTCTTGAGTTAGGGAGAGTCCGACTCCGAAAAGTATTGAAACAAAAAGGACCTGCAAGATACTGTCTCCTGTAAGAGAACTCATTAGCGAGGTAGGGATGATATCTAAAATAAAATGAGTGAGTGTATGTTCTTTGGTCGCATCAACGTAGTCTTTTATGCTTTTTGGATCGAGGGATGCTGGATCGATATTCATTCCATGTCCGGGCTGAATGAAATTAGCTATCACCATCCCAATGATGAGAGCCAACGTAGAAAAAGTGATAAAGTATAAAAGGGATTTTCCGGCAACTCGACCGACAGTATTCAAATTATTCATGGAGGCTAGACCTGTAGACACCGTAATGAAAATGACGGGAGCAATGATCATTTTAACCAATGAGATGAATGCGTCACCAAGAATGTACGTAAAGCAACCTGTACCAAGGCTTTTTTTCTACAGCTTCGACTTCTTGTTCATGATTCATGGCAAGTAGATTTTGATTTGATGGTTAAAGTATGCAGATTAAATTAAAAAACAAAGGCCTCATTGCTGAGGCCCTTGTCTGGATTAAAGCGTATCGTTTAGTGTTTAATCACAATCTTTTCGTTCAGCTCACCAGAACCATTCGAAAAAACTAGAGTGTAAATACCTGTTGCCTCTTGACTAAGATTTACTTCTTTCACTATTTGTCCGGCTTGATTTTCTACCGATTCAACATAAACAAGCTTACCAGCAGCATCGTAAATGTTCAATTTGTATGACTCAGTAATTTGCGCATTGAAAGAGATATTAAATGCACCGAAAGAAGGATTTGGGTACACATTTAGTGCATATGCATTGATCTCTTCTATACCTAAACCAATATCTGTTACGCTGAAGGCACCGGATGCATTTGAACTACAACCACTATTCGTTACGATTACGGTGTAATTTCCGTTTTGAGTCGGAGTGTAAGTCTGAGCAGTTGCACCTGAGATTAAATTTCCATTGAAATACCACTGGTTACCTGTAGTTGAACTAGATGTAAGTACTCCACCTGCATAAGAAACACTTGGCGTTGCCGGAACTGAGTTGACAGTCATTGTGATCGTATTTGAATTGGCAGTCGGTGTCGTAATACATGTTGCATTAGAAGTTAAGATACATGTAACAGTCGCTCCATTCGTTAACGTAGAAGTAGTGAAAGTGGAGCTGTTTGTTCCGGCATTAGCGCCATTTACTTGCCATTGGTAACTAGGAGTTGAACCACCGTTCGATACTCCAGCGGTAAAAGTGACAGATGCCCCAGCACAGATCGAAGTTGTTCCTGAAATAGAAATCCCCGGATTTACCGGGTTTGTTACTGTTACTGTGATGCTGTTTGACGAAGCAGGGTTTCCAGTAGCAGATGGATCACTCGAAGTTAATTCGCAATAGACTGTTGAACCATTGGAAAGACCTGAGGTGGTGTAAGTATCAGAATTGGTTCCAACAGGATTGCCATTTTCGTACCACTGATAGCTTGGAGAAGTACCGCCATTGGTTGGTGTCGCTGTGAACGTGATTGATGACCCTGAACAGATGACATTATCATTATCATTAGACACAATAGAGACATTCACGTCCGAAGGTGTAGCAAATTGGAACGAATAGATTCTAGTTCTTTTCGCATAGCTTGAGTTACCTCCGCAGTATTCTGCAGTATGCCAGAAAGTTGATCCGTCTGGATCTAATGCAGTATGAGAGTAATCTCCCCATCGATTTACCCCACCTGTTTGAGAAACGATACCCGGAATGGCTTCAGTTTCAGCAATAGTCATCTGATTCAAAGGGTCATTTGCTAGCCTACCAGTGTAATACAGACCTGGGTAAACGGTTGATGAACCTGATTTCGTGTAACACAACGCTATATTTCCTGCATCATCCATCGCAATGGATCCGATCCATCTGTAGTACGAATCAGGTGTATAAATGGATTGTTGATGTACAGACCATGTTCCTGTTGCTTGGTCTTGACGTAATTCAGCCCACATGATACTTCTCTGCGAGGTACTAATTTTTACACCCCAGTTCAAAACAACGGAGTTATAGCCACTCCATTTTCTCCATTGAGCCCTATATGTTAAAACTCCTCCAATACCATCAAGTTTTTGAGTAGTTCCGGGTTGTGCTATATCATTCCATGATGCATTATAGGATGCGTCAAATGATGAAGTAGCTACCGCTTGAACAAAAGATATGGTACAAGTAGGCGTTGTAGGAGTCCAGTTTACAGCACATTGATAGATTTGAATTCCATCAATCAAACCACCACCCCATGCATTGTCAGAGTAGGAGAATATAGGGCAAGCTCCAGATGTTGGAAGGCCACCATTCCCGTCTGCATCTGCAGGAAGCGGACAAAAGAAACCACCGCCATCTGGTGGATTAAATGTCGCATACACTGAACGAGCTGTTGGGCTTCCGGCGAGCATTGCGTCTCTTTCAAAAACAAATACTTTTTGGTTAGATTGGTTTGATGTCATATAATACCCATCATGCCAGATAGAAAACTTCAGATAATCAGGGAACTGTGGAGAGGTGTAGGTGTAGGTGTACCAGGAGCCAAGTGGGTCACTGGTAGCAGATATCGCAATATAAATTTTGTTGCCTGAAGTTCCGAACTGAGATAAGAACCAACGGTCAGCGTATTTGTCATACATAATAATAGGGTCTCCGCTATTTGGTACATCCGGATTCCAGAGCGTTCCGAGCGTAAAAGTACTAACAGGATTTCCTGAAACTTTATCTACAATTCTGATTGGTGTTGCATTGATACCTTGAATGTAATATTGCGTGCCTGCAGCACCAGAGGGATCGTTAGGGTAGCTGTTGGAGTTTTGACCAAGAACATTTATTCTTTGGCCTGGTCCTGGTCTGCTTCCATTATCTCTTTGGAATAGAGTTGAATCATTGCCATAAGCTGCTCCATTCTCTTCAACAGAGTAAACGAAGGTTTGAGGTTTTCTGAATTTTCCTCTCTTGTCACTTTCTTTGTTATGTTCCTTATTGAATTGTCGAATTACTTTTTTGACATTTACAGGGTTCTCCTCAAGAAGTTCCCGAAGGGGACGTGTAACAGAGAATTGTTCACAATGAATAACTTCGCTAGATTCGCTCTTTTGCGCTATTATAGGCGTTAACAAAGCGAGGCATACGAAGCTTGAAAGTAAGGATAGTTTTCTCATAGCTCAAGTTTAGAGTTTGTTCAAATGTACCGAAAATCATTTGACAAATTGTATCAATTTTCTTCATTATTCTTTTTCTTTCGGTTTAAATTTGCCGAAAACTTTGAAAATGAAAATCTTGCTTTCACCTGCCAAATCCATGGATATGACGAATCAAACTATGGTTCCGTTGGTTTCGATTCCGAAATTTAAAAAGGAGGCAAGTGAACTAGCATCAAAACTTGCTCGTAAGTCAATAAAGGATCTGGGGAAGTTGATGTCACTCTCGCCGGATTTGGCGCAGTTGAATTTCGATCGTTTTCAGTCATGGGGTTTAGCAACAGAATCCCCCTCTGCTATGAGTTTTACAGGAGAGGTATACCGTGGATTAAAGTTTTCAGAATTTTCTGAAGAAGAAATGTTAGTTGCGCAAGAAAAATTAAGAATTCTTTCCGGATTGTATGGAATACTTAAACCCCTTGATGTAATTGGAGCATATCGTCTTGAAATGGGATCCAAATGGGGGCCTAGCAAATCTTCTCCAAACTTATACAGCTTTTGGAAACAAAAACTTACCTCCTCGTTTTTAGACGAAACAGCACCACAAGAGGTAATTGTTAATTTGGCTTCGAATGAATATGCTAAAGTGCTGGATTGGAAAAAAATTCCTTTGACTACGATTAAGCCTCAATTCAAAGAGTTCAAAAACGGCCATTATAAAACAATAATGATGTATGCCAAACACGCTCGTGGAGTAATGGCGAGATTTCTTGTGCAAAATGACATCAAACAAATTGAGGAATTGAAGGGCTACGATGTAGATGGATACTCTTTTGATGAGCGACAATCCTCAGGAAATGAGTGGGTTTTTGTTAGATGATATTAGGATTGCCAATCAGAAGATTTCTCTAGAATGTCCCATGTATGATCAGCCAATAATTTAACTGTGGCAGTGTATATTAGTTTTTTTCCGGAACGACCCCATTGCTCAGGTCCGACTAGAGATAAGAGATACGATTCTTCGATCTCCTTTTTGTACAAAAAATAAGTGTGATTTATTAGAGGTTCAAATCTGATTTCAGCTGTGTAGATAAATTCGCTTATGGTTTTTCTATCTTGCAATCGTTTGGCTTGTTCGGCAAGCAATTGCATTTGTTCATAGATCTGCCCCAATTGCATGTCGGTTTGATGCTCCATTGCTGAGAGAGCTCGTCCTTTGAGTTTGCCCTGGTCTTCAGGTTTGATTAACGCACTTCCCGAATGATGAGCATACGGAAGGCTATGTGGATTCTCGGTGATTTTGTCGGAATCGATGGGATTTATAAATTCTTCCTTTGACATACGTTAATTTAACCCATTTCTCGAAGAATTGTTCATTCCATCTAAAAATCTAATGATCGCTTCTGAAACGATTTCGAACTGTTCAGAATGCGGGTGATGTCCGCATGAAGAAATTATAAGAGTTTCACAATTTGACCGAATAGCATTCTGAATAAGCTTCAATTGCTCTAAAGTTCCATATTGGTCATCTTGTCCCTGTACTGCTAAAACGGGAGCTTTGATACTTTTTAATTCTTTTAATATGTTCCAGTTTTTAAACTGTGAACTCCTCCATGTATTCGCCCAAGCATAAAATAGGTTATCAGTTTTTTCTCCGTGATACACTTTTAATTTTTCAAGCTTACCTGACTCGAAAGCTACAACTGCAGGACCAATGCCCCGTACGGTTTCTGGTTCGTTTACCACATGTGCAGCGAGTGTAACAACGGCATGAACTTTTTCTGGAAATCGCGAAGCATATAACAAAGCAATTGTTCCGCCGTCCGAATGTCCAACCAAAATCAATTTTGTTTTTTCAAGTACAACTGTGTCCAAAAATTGGGGGAGCTCCTCAAATGCATATTCGTGAAGATACGCTGCAGTTCTTGGTTTCGACAGGGCAGAGGAGAGACCATGTCCCTGACGTTCATACACCAATCCATTTAGTTTTAGACATTCACACAATTTTTGCGGGAAAGAGCGCCACTGAGGAATCGAACCCAATGCTTCATGGAGGAATACTAGTAAAAATTGATCATCCGACTTTGTAACCTTTATAAAATCGTAATGTAATATTCCCGAATTAAGCTCGACTTCCGACATTCTCAAAAAAAAGAAAGGGATCCGAATGAATCCCTTATGTATCTGCGCTCAATCAATTAATTCTTCACACGTTCAACGTAAACACCTGTTCTTGTATCAATTTTTATGACTTCTCCATTGTCTATGAACAAAGGAACTTTTACTTCAGCTCCCGTGGCTATGGTAGCAGGCTTCATAGAATTAGTTGCGGTATCTCCTTTAACTCCTGGTTCTGTGTAAGTCACTTCGCTGATAATGTACATAGGTAATTCAACAACCAATGGCATTTCTTCTTCAGCATGAAAAAGTATGTTACATGTCATGCCCTCTTGAAGAAAAAGTGGTTTTTCGATCATTTTTGAAGGAATGTTAACTTGTTCAAATGTTTCATTGTTCATGAAAACGTAATCGCTTCCCTCTTGATAGAGGTATTGATACTCACGGTTTTCAATTCGAACAGTTTCAATTTTGTGTCCAGCGGAGAACGTATGATCTAATACTTTTCCGCTTTCTATTTGACGGATTTTTGTACGAACAAATGCAGGCCCTTTCCCTGGCTTTACATGTTGAAATTCAATGATCTGAAAAAGTTTTTCATTGTGACGGATACACAATCCGTTCTTTATGTCTGCTGTAGTTGCCATGTGCTTAATTTTCGCTGCAAAAATAGAAAAAACGTGTGAAATTATTGTTTGTTTTCAAGCATGTAATAACATGTTGATGTAAAGAAATCGCGAACAAGAGGAATGTTTAGAAATCCGGGAAGCTTTCGGACCTTCATTTTGAATTTAATCTCGTAGTTAGGATTGATAAGGAAAAGAGTTTCATCGAGAATTGAATAGTTATTCTTTAGTACCATTTTTTTAAACTTCGAAATACTCAAACGGGTATCTCGAATTTCCTTTAAGCATTCTATTTTTCCTGCGCTTTCTCCAAAAAGTTTGAGCGTTCCGTAATAAAGTGGGGCAGGCAGAAGATGAAAATAAGGGAGTTTACTCAGGAATTTACTTTCACATATTTGTTGGTGACCACCAAAGGGCATTCGCCAAGACGGAAATCCGAAAAATAATTTAGTGTCAGGTTTTAGGAATTGTTTTAGATGCTCGAAAAATTTTTCTTGATGAGGAATATGTTCAATAGTGTCCCTCATATAGATTAAATCAAATTTCGGTACTTCATCTGCTTTTAATAAGTAAATGTCTCTCGCAATTAGATGTATACATTCCTTATTTGGATGAGATTCATAAAAGGAAATCCCATTGTTAATCTTATTTTCAGCAAGATCAATTCCATAAACTGTACATCCTTTATCAACAAAAGGAGCCATATTGCCTGCCTCTCCACAACCAATTTCGGCAACAACTAGTCCCGGAGTAATCTTTAAGAATTGTTCGATGTAAGGAATAACAAACTTAGAGGTGACGATTCCTTGTTCATCAAAATAGCGCTGTCTATCCGTATGTCTTTCTTGCATTGACTGAACGTTTCAATAACGAAGTTAATCAAGTATGATCGAAACGGTTCCTTTTTTAATCTTATTATCAACACCCAGATCGATTATATAATAATACGAACCAACTGGAAGCGCTTCGCCGTTATAGGTGCCATTCCAAGGATCAAGGTTGTATGAGTCACCTTTTGCTTGATATAACAAACCTCCCCAACGGTTAAATACCTGAATTGCACTGTTCGGAAAGGCATCAATATTTACGAGTTCCCAGTAATCATTAGTGGCATCGCCATTTGGAGTGAATGCAGTCGGAACCACTATGTCACACGCTTCGATTGTAATCTGTACCATGGTTGGTGGACTTTCACAATTCTCTATTGATTGTGTGACATAATACGTATGAATTCCGAGCTGGTCCTCTGGTAAATGACTTTCGCCATTCCCGATAGCAGAACTAAGTGTAGGTTCATCGTACCATGTTAGAACTCCTCCATCACCGCTAGCTGTCATTTCGACCAAAATCCATGAATCACAATAGGTGCTGTCGTTCGAAACAACAGGACTTGAAGGCATCGGTGTAACAACTATAGTTTGTGTAACTGTAGTGCTATTGCCGCAATCATCGGTAATTACATAAATTCGAGTGAAAGTCTCAGGACAACTATTGCCGTCAGACACGTCACCAACATAATTGACTACTGGAGTCACCGTGCAATTGTCTGATTCATCATTTACCAAATTAATATCAGGTGTTGGTATGTCTGAAGAATAAATTACTGTTACCGAAGGCAGGTCAGAGGCTGTTGGCGGTGTAGTGTCATCAACGGTAATGGTTTGCTGAACAGTAATGGAGTTCCCACAATCGTCTGTGACAGTATAGCTTCTTGTGATCACTTGTGGACAGGTGTTTCCGTCAGATACGT
>JAJTDX010000100.1 GCA_021298235.1 Cryomorphaceae bacterium
GTTGGATCTTCTCCAAGCTCTCGAATGATTTCTTCGTAGTGCTCCGACAATCTGTAGGTTGAGGCGTCGTTATAAGTTTCTTCTCTCACAAAATTCAGTTCCATGAAGGATAGAACATTTCAAACTTAAAATGGTTCTTTTCCTCCGTAATATTCGACTTAGTTATTTTCGGTTTCCACGAGTTTGATTTTAACTAATTCACCCCCGGCGTCTAGAATTGGTGTTTTAATTCTCTCCCAAATTTGAATTGCCATATTTTCTGTAGAAGCAAGGATGCCTTTCATAAATGGGACATCTAAATTCAGGTTTTTATGGTCAAGTTCTTCAATCACCTCACGTTTCAATATGGCGCTGAGCTCCTTGAGATTGATTACAAACCCTGTTTCCGGGTTAGGTGTACCTTTTACGGTAACAAAAATCTCGAAATTATGGCCATGCCAATTTTTATTGCTGCATTTGCCGAACACCTCCCAGTTTTTCTCTTCGCTCCAGTCCTCTCGCCAGAGTTTATGTGCAGCATTGAATGTTTCCCGTCTGGTAATATAAATCTTGTTCACCATATTGAATTAGGTTGCAAAGATAAATGTTTTATTGTTTATGGTTTTGTATCGTTAGAGCGAGAGTCTCCCCCAATATTGATGCACATTCCATAGGTTCTCGCAGGATCGAAGCTCGCTGTTATTCGTAACTTTGCCCTATGGAAGAACGTCTGGATAAGATCTTGTTGCAGCGTGGACTGGTCAGCTCCCGCGTAAGAGCGGAGCAGCTCATTCGTGAGGTGGGCGTAAAAGTGAATGGAAAACTGATTACAAAAACCGGGAAAAAGTTTCCATTGGACTGTTCAATTGACATGATCGCAGAAGAAAATCCGTGGGTTTCTCGTGGCGCATATAAATTATTGGAATCCATCGAAAAGTTTAATCCGGATATCGAAGCAAAGACCGTTTTGGATATCGGTTCCTCCACTGGTGGTTTCACTGAAGTATTGTTGCATCATGGAGCCAAAAGAGTGTTTGCAGTAGACGTAGGTTCGAATCAGTTACACCCCAAACTCAGAATAGATAATCGTGTCGTTTCGCTCGAAAAAACGCACGTACGGGACCTCACTTCTAAATTAATTCCAGAGTACTGTGACGCTTGTGTGATTGATGTTTCGTTCATTTCGCTGGAGAAAGTATTTCCTTTTTTACATCCTTTTCTTAAACAGGACGCCTGGATTATTGCCTTACTTAAGCCTCAATTTGAGCTTGGAAAGGAAAATCTGGGGAAAGGTGGAATTGTCAAAAATAAAGCGCTCTATCCTGAACTTATTGATCGGATTGCTTCAATAGGCGCCCTAAATAATCTGGAATTTTTAGAATACGTTCCTTCTCCAATCCTCGGAGGCGATGGAAATGAAGAGTTTTTACTTCATTTTAAGAGGATTTGACAGAAAAGTGCTTCTTTAGAATAATTCAAAATAAGGCTTTTCGTATTTTTGCAACATCTATGACGGAAGGAACTAAAATACCATTCAGTGTACGTGAAATCAGACAACAATTTCCTGCGCTGCGACAGACGATCTACGGAAAAAATCTGATTTATTTTGATAACGGTGCGACATCACAGAAACCTCAAGTGGTTTTGGATGCGATCAATCGCTATTATTCAAAAGACAATGCCAATATCCACAGGGGAGTACATTTCATGAGCCAAAAGGCGACAACGGAATTTGAAGAGGCCCGTGCTGTGATACAGAAGTACCTGAATGCAAAGAAATCCGAAGAAATTATCTTCACCAAAGGGACAACCGACGGAATCAACCTGGTTGCATTTTCGTACGGCGAACTATTGAATGAAGGCGATGAGATCCTTATAACGGCCATGGAGCATCATTCCAACATTGTTCCGTGGCAAATGCTTTGTGAGCGAAAAAAGCTTGTTCTTAAGGTGGCGCCGATCAATTCAAAAGGGGAGCTCATAGAGGAAGAGTTTGACAAACTACTTTCTAATCGAACCAAACTTGTTGCGGTTACACATATCTCAAACACACTTGGAACGATCAATCCTATCAAAGAACTTGCTCGAAAAGCACACGCAGTCGGTTCAAAGATTCTTGTGGATGGTGCTCAAAGTATTCAACATATGAAGGTCGATGTTCGTGATCTAGATTGTGATTTCTATGTGTTTTCAAGCCATAAAGTGTTTGGTCCGACAGGAATTGGCGTTTTGTATGGTAAGGAGGATATTCTTGATCGAATGCCACCATATCAGGGGGGAGGAGATATGATCGCAAAGGTGACTTTTGAGAAAACAACCTACAATGAATTGCCGCACAAGTTTGAGGCAGGTACCCCCCACATTGCCGGTGGCATCTGTTTGGGAGAAGCAATACGATTTTTGAATTCTCAGGATATCGAAGCCATTCAACACCACGAAAAAGAACTAGCTCATTACGCTCAAGACATGCTCGACACATTTGAAGGGGTTAGAATTATTGGGGAAGCAAAACAGAAAACTTCGGTCGTTTCCTTCGTGGTGGATAAGATACATCCTTTCGACATTGGTACGCTTTTGGACAAGCAAGGGATTGCTGTTAGGACGGGGCATCATTGTACCCAACCTTTAATGGATTACTTCAAAATTCCGGGAACTGTCAGGGCCTCTTTCGCTTTTTACAATACCAAAGAGGAGATTGATACGTTCATTGCTGCAGTAGAGAAAAGCATTGCCATCCTAAAATAACGAACAAGCATAGCCCCCAATTGTTACCCATCTGATGAACATTACCGAAAAGCAACAGGAAATCATTGACGAATTTTCCATCTACGAGGACTGGATGGAAAAATACGAGTATATTATCGAATTAGGTAAGGATTTGGAAGCTTTTCCTGAGGATAAACGCACCGATGACCGCTTAATCGAAGGGTGTCAGTCACGGGTTTGGTTGTATACGGATGTTCAGAATGGAAACATGCATTTCAGGGCAGACTCTGATGCCATTATTACAAAAGGGATTATTGGTCTATTAATACGAGTTCTGAATGGGGAAAATCCAGAAACCGTTGCCAAATCAGACTTGTTTTTTATTCAAGAGATTGGTTTGCAAGAACACTTGTCACCCACTAGGGCAAACGGATTGTTGAGTATGGTGAAACGAATGAAGATGGATGCACTGAAAGCGAGCACAGAATTAAATAAGAACTAAGAACAGCTGCTGTTATGGAAAGTGAAATCGTACAATTGGAAAATAAAGTCGTTGAGATCCTGAAGACCATTTACGATCCTGAAATTCCTATAGACATTTTTGAGTTGGGTCTGATTTACGAGGTACGAATCAATGAAGCTAAATTTGTAGATATTGACATGACGCTAACTTCGCCGAACTGTCCTGTTGCAGAAAGCCTTCCAAAAGAGGTGGAAGATAAAGTTGCAGCCATCGATACGGTTACTGGGTCTAAAGTGCACATCGTGTTTGATCCGCCGTGGGATAAAGATATGATGAGTGAAGAGGCTAAACTTGAGTTAGGTTTCTTGTAATAGATCAGCGTGTTTCCTCAATTGCTTCCAGAATCAATCTTCCTGCCATTCTGATTTGATCTTCAGTAATATTCAGAGGCGGTGAAAGTCGAAAGCTGTAGGGATGAGATAAAAACCAAAAGCTGATAATGCCTTTTTCCAAACAACGTTTCACTACTTTTTCTACACGTTCAAAAGATTCCATATCAAATGCGAACATCATTCCGATACGTCTGACTTCTCTGATTTCTTTATTCGTTCCAACGATGGATTCCAGTATCGCTCCTAATCGTTCCACTTCCTTCAGATCTATCTCATTTTTCAAAACGTCTAAGCACGCAGCACCAGCTGCGCATATGACTGGATGTCCTCCAAAAGTAGTAATGTGCCCAAGCATCGGTTCATAGGTAAATTCCCAAAGCTTTTCCTTTGAGGAGACCACTGCGCCAATGGGCATTCCACCGCCAAGCGCCTTTCCAAGCGTTAGTATATCAGGGATAACTCCAAAATGCTCAAAAGCGAAATTTTTTCCGGTACGACCCATGCCACACTGAATTTCATCAAAAATGAGCATTGAGCCTGTTTCATCACAGCGGTCACGCAAGGCTTGCAGAAATGATCTATCAGGAATTCGAACCCCGGCATCTCCTTGAATGGTCTCTATGATCACTCCGGCTGTTCTTTCTGTAATCTGCGACAAACAGCTCTTTTCATTAAATGTAAGGAAACGCACATCTGGTAAAAGAGGTCGGTATGCTTGTTTTTTGACTTCGTTTCCTGAGACACTCATCGATCCGTGGGTGCTCCCATGATAAGATCCTCTAAATGATACAAGCTCTGTTCGGCCAGTAACACGTTTGGCAAGTTTTAATGCGGCTTCATTCGCTTCTGTTCCAGAGTTCACGGTGTACACACAATTGAGATTCCTTGGAAGCAGCTCCGTCAATCTCTCAGCAAAAAGCAATTGCACATCTTGGATATATTCTCCATAAACCATCACATGCAGGTGACGATCAATTTGAGCTTTAAGAGACTGAATTACCTTTGGATGATTGTGACCAATATTGTTCACAGCAACTCCTGCGATCATATCCATGAAGGATTTTCCGTTCTTGTCGTAAATATAGATGCCTTCGGCACGTTCTACTTCGATGAGATACGGACTCTGGTTTGTTTGGCCGAGCGTATTGAGAAATTTTTCTGTCTCTGTCATGCCAATTGTCAAAAATTAATTGTCAATTGTTCAAGCCATTTTTCTTTTCAGCACCTTCAACGTTGCATCTACCACATTTTTGGTGTCGAGACCGTATTTGGTCATTAATTCCATCGGCGTTCCACTTTCTCCAAATGTGTCATTGACTGCAACAAATTCCTGAGGCGCCGGGAATTTTCGTGCGAGGACCTGTGCCACAGAATCTCCTAATCCTCCGTGCATCATGTGCTCCTCAGCCGTAACTACACATCCGGTTTTAGACAGGGATTTTAAGATGGCCTCTTCATCGAGCGGTTTGATCGTGTGCATGTTGATGAGTTCAACCGAAATGCCTTTTTCTTTAAGTTCTTTCGTTGCTTCAATGGATTTCCAAACCATATGACCACAAGCGATGATTGTAACATCCGTTCCTTCTTGCAGAATATCCGCTTTTCCAATGGTGAATTTCGCATCAGGCTTCACGAAGATTGGCATTACGGGTCGTCCAAATCTCAGATAAACAGGTCCTTGATGCTCTGCAATTGCAATGGTGGCTTGTTTGGTCTGATTAAAATCTGCTGGAACAATAACGGTCATGTTTGGCAACATTTTCATCATTCCGATATCCTCAAGAATTTGATGAGTTGCACCGTCTTCTCCCAAGGTCAAGCCGGCATGTGAAGCGCAGATTTTCACATTCTTTTGGGAATATGCAATGGATTGGCGAATCTGATCATAAACCCGTCCTGTAGAGAAATTTGCGAATGTTCCGGTAAATGGAATCTTCCCACCGATGGTCATCCCCGCTGCCAGTCCCATCATATTGGCTTCAGCAATTCCGACTTGAAAAAACCGTTCGGGGTTCTCTTTCTGGAATGCATCCATTTTTAGTGAGCCGGTAAGGTCAGCGCATAATGCTACAACATTTTCATTGGTTCTTCCAAGTTCAGCTAAACCCTCTCCAAAACCAGATCGGGTGTCTTTGTTGCCTAGAATTTCAACTTCCATAAATGATCAGATATTAATGATTGTTGTTTTGTTCGAATAAATACTAAAGTTCTTGTCTATGGTATATGATGACGACCTCAAATTCTTTTGTCTGTATACCATGCGATAATTCCCGGGCTGTAATTGCAAGCTACCGTTTTTCGCGGTTTCATCCAGATTGCAAACCCATTCAATCTTTCCGTTGTCCCGTAGAATAAATATCTGTGCAACAATTGGCTGGACACTTTTGTAGCTAAAAATCCCAGGAGCAGGTATGTCTACAAAAAAGGTGCTGCTTTGACTAACGTCCACTGTCATGTAAGTCCGTGGTAAAGTAAGAATCTCAAGGTCATATTTACCGACAATGTATTTGTCTGTGGTGTTCATTTTTTGGACGTTCAAGGTCGAACTGTTGCCATGAAGCATGACACGGGTGTCGACCATGTAGTTTTTGGAAGCATTGGTAAACCGGGTCTTAATAAATCCTTGAGGAGCGTCGACAACGATTGTATTGTGAACATGCTTTTGAAGAGTTATATTTTTCTTTTCGACTTTTGGAATAGTATTCACCACCAGATCATATTTCAATGCGGGATCCATAATGAGTGTGTCTGGATTTCCGTAACGGTTGATCGTATGAACGAAAGTGTATTTTAGGTTATTTGTCCCGGCCTCATAGAGAAACATAGTGACATCCGTTTCTTTTGGATTTTTGGAAATGTCATTCAGGTTGATTTGTACAGTAGTATTCAAAAGAGCTTTCGAAACAACATTTTTCAATACGTTTCTGAATGCATCCTTGGTTTCCGCATCCGCATAGGCTCCGATGCAATTGAATTTATCCAGGTAGGAAAGGTCCATCCCCAATCCGATCACAAAGGGTGTGACTTTCACTCCTTTGTCTTTTAGTTTTTTTGCAATCACACATGGATCGTTGTCACAGGCCTCCAATCCATCGGTAATCAGAATAATGATGTTACGAGCATTCTGGTCCGGGAAATCGCTTGCTGCTGCCTCAAGGGAACGAGCAATAGGAGTGGTTCCCTTTGCCTCAATGGATTTAATTCTGTATTTGATCTTATCGTAATTGTCCTTCCCAAAAGGAATTTCCAGCTTCGTATCATTGCAGTCCTGATAAGTTGCAGTGATTGGGGATTGGTGGCCATAAACCCTGAGTGCAACTTCGAGGTTTGCCGTTCCTCGGAGACTGTCTACCGTTTGCGACAAAAGTTCCTTCGCAGCCTCAATTCTGGTTTGGTTGTTATCCCAATTGGCATTCATACTGTTTGACGCATCTAAAATGAATAGAATGCGCGTGAGCTCTTCCTGTCCGAAAGCAAGAACGGATGCAAAAAGTGAAAGTATGAAAAGGATTTTCTTCAAATTTCTTAGTAATCTCCCAACGTTTCTTCGAGCTGGCTCAAAGCATTTTCGAGTTGTTCCGCATTTGGTGCCACCCCATGCCATTTATGGGATCCCATCATGTAATCTACGCCTTGCCCCATTTCAGTTTTCATAATGATAACCACAGGTTTTCCCTCTCCGCATAAACTTTGGGCTTTTAAAAGCGTATTTTTCATGTCC
>JAJTDX010000101.1 GCA_021298235.1 Cryomorphaceae bacterium
CCAAAGGTATCAATTTGTAAGGGGATTGTTTCGATTTTTTTTTACTTTTTCAACACCGAGCAATTTTGAGTTTACAAAAAAAAAAGGCGGATGTACCGCCTTCATTTTAATCAGTATACACTCGTTACTCTTCCTCTGTCTCTAAAACCGGTTTTCTGAAAACCACTTTTCCGTCGAAGACATCCAGAACAACTCTTTTTGTTTTGTCAATAGTTCCACTCAGGAGGGCTTTTGATAATTCGTTCAGAACTTCTTTCTGAATGATCCTTTTCACCGGTCTGGCGCCAAAGAACGGATCGTATCCTGCCTCTGTGATCCAGTTGAAAGCGTCTTCTGTGATGAAAAGATCGATGTCTTTTTCTGCCAGCTGCTGTTTCAATTGATTCAAATGTATGTTTACTATGTCTCGAATGTTTTTTCGAGTGAGTGGCAAAAACAAAATCGTTTCATCGATGCGGTTCAAAAACTCAGGACGAATCGTTTGTTTTAATAATTCAGTTACTTCGAATTTCGCTTTTTCTGCCTCGAAAGGATAGTCTTCAGGTTTAACTTTTTCAAACCGATCGTGAATAAGGCCGGAACCAAGATTTGATGTCATGATGATAATTGTATTCTTGAAGTTGACCACCCGGCCCTTGTTATCTGTGAGTCGACCATCATCTAATACTTGAAGCAAAATATTGAAAACATCCGGATGTGCTTTTTCAATTTCATCCAAGAGGACAATGGAGTAGGGCTTCCTTCTTACGGCTTCTGTAAGTTGTCCGCCTTCTTCGTAACCAATGTATCCCGGAGGAGCACCGACCAATCTGGAAACGGTGTGTTTCTCCTGGTATTCACTCATGTCAATGCGAGTCATTGCATTTTCGTCGTTGAATAAATATTCAGCTAAAGCTTTAGCCAGCTCTGTCTTTCCGACACCTGTGGTGCCCAAAAAAATAAATGAACCGATCGGTTTTCTTGCGTCTTGAAGTCCCGCTCTCGAACGTCTAACGGCATCCGCTAATGCAGTGATCGCCTCCTCTTGACCCACCACGCGTTTGCCCAATTCTTCTTCAAGTCGCAAAAGTTTTGACACTTCGCTTTCGATCATTTTGGTTACGGGTATTCCCGTCCATTTGGAAACAACTTCTGCAATTTCTTCCGTGTCAACCTCTTCTTTTATCATTTTTGTATGAGCTTGCAATTCAGTGAGCTGTGCTTTAAGCTTGTCCAATTTTTCTTCTGTTTCTTTTATTCTTCCATAGCGGATTTCTGCCACTTTTCCATAGTCTCCTGTTCGTTCGGCTTGTTCAGCCTCAAACTTTAGTTGTTCTATTTCTTCTTTGGATCGTTGAATAGAATCTACCACATCTCGCTCGGATTGCCATTTTGCATGTAGGGCATTCCGTTGTTCGGTAAGGTTTGCGAGCTCTTTTTCAATGGATTCCAGTTTTTTCGAATCATTCTCCCGTTTAATTGCCTCTTTTTCAATTTCGAATTGCATGATTTTGCGTTCGATCTCATCCAACTCTTCGGGTTTGGAATTGATTTCCATTCTCAGCTTTGACGCTGCTTCGTCGATCAGGTCGATGGCTTTATCGGGAAGATGTCTTTCTGTAATGTAGCGTTGCGATAATTCGACAGCAGAAATAATAGCAGCATCTTTGATCAAGACTTTATGGTGATTTTCATACTTCTCTTTGATTCCACGGAGAATAGAAATAGCATCTTCTGTGCTTGGCTCGTCGATCAAAACCGTTTGAAATCTTCTTACCAGTGCTTTGTCCTTTTCAAAATACTTTTGGTACTCATTGAGAGTAGTTGCCCCAACTGCACGAAGTTCACCACGAGCCAAAGCTGGTTTAAGAATATTAGCCGCATCCATTGCGCCTTCTCCGCCACCAGCGCCGACGAGGGTGTGAATTTCATCAATGAAAAGAATGATTTCGCCTTCTGAGTTAATAACTTCTTTAATCACAGATTTCAGTCGCTCCTCAAATTCACCTTTGTATTTTGCCCCGGCTACCAATGCCCCCATATCAAGAGAATACACTTTTTTACTTTTCAGATTTTCAGGCACGTCACCATTTACAATTCGGTGTGCCAATCCCTCTGCAATTGCCGTTTTTCCAACTCCCGGTTCACCAATGAGTATTGGGTTGTTCTTCGTTCTCCTTGTAAGTATTTGCAATACGCGACGGATCTCATCGTCACGACCAATTACGGGATCAAGCTTCCCTGATTTAGCTAATTCATTTAAGTTTTTGGCAAATTTTTCAAGTGACTGATAGGTAGACTCTTGACTGTTTGAAGTGACTTTTTCTCCTTTTCTTAAGTCGGTGATAACATTTTTTAAGTGTTGTTTTGTGATTTTGGCATCTCTCAAGAGGGAACCTATTTGGTCCTTTTCTTCAGATAACGCAATTAGAAGGATTTCAATGGTGACATATTCATCTCCAAGGGATGATGCCTCGGTTATTGCGCGATTCAATGTGTTGTTCGCATTGTTTGAAAGAAATAGTTGCCCGCCATTTACCGTTGCAAAGGATTTTAAAATACTGTTCAATGCCGATTCAATGAGTAAAATATTCGCATTTAGTTTATTAAAGAGAAATGGAGCAACATCCTTATCTGATTGAATGATTGCTTTAAGAATATGAGCAGTGTCGATGTGTGGGTGAGATGAAGATTGAGCAAGCGAGTGCGCGTTTTGCAATACTTCTTGAGTTTTCAGTGTGAATTTTTCGAAATTCATAATTTTTATGTTTCCAAACCATTTTCAAACCTTGAGCCATTGAAAATTCACAGTGTTTTTAGTGGAAATTTTGTCATTTTACAGTGTAGAATCATGTCGTTTTGTCTGAATTACGCCATGACTTGAGTATTGAGAAATGAAAAAAAGTCCATATTTCACATGCGCGTTGTAACCTTCGATACATTGATGGCGTAAAAGGAACAGAAAATAGGCTTTTGCAAATGAAAAATCTAGTTCTTATATTTTCTTTGAGCATTACAGGAATTGTTCTTTCATCGACGGATTTTCACATTTCAAGTAGCTTAATTAAAAACTTTAATTATACAATTTTAAGTAATTCATTTACAATAGGCAAGAATAAATCTAATAAATCAGTTGAAAACAAAAATGCTCCAGTACATCCTGTAAAAGTTCATTCGAATAAAGTCAATTATATTGTTGTTCAAACAGGAGATACATATCCTGAAATCGCGAAAGAATTTAGTATGGGTTTATGGCAGCTTTATAAATACAACGATCATCTTTCCTCAAAAGATCACCTTTCTGAAGGGGATATTGTGTATTTGCAGCCCAAACGAAAACACTCCAGAACTACGAAACAGCTTGTTCTAAAGGAGTCAAAAACTGTTACGGAAATTTCACAAGAAGAAGCAATTAAAATTGAATCTTTAATTCAAATGAATAAGAATATTACTTCTGATAATCAAGTATTACCTAAAGGAAGTATAGTTACCCTCCATTAATTGGTTTTACCCCCTGAGCTAAACAGGTAATGTGAGGTTTTTTTAGTTTGTTGTTGTTTGTTGAAAGGCTCCGGGTAACCGGAGCTTTTCTATTAATCCCATTTGAGACGTTCCGAGGATTTTATATTTTTAAATAGTTGAAATAGAGTACAATAAAAGCTTTTTACAGGCTTATATTCTTTGAAACGTAATTTGTATCTTTATGCTTTGATTTTTAAAGATGAAACCATCTACAGAATTGTTTAAGCTGATCCGATCGTTAAGTAAGTCGGAAAAACGATTTTTCAAGTTGAGCTCAGCGCTTCAATCGGGGGATAAAAATTATCTTAAAATTTTTGATTTTATCGAATCACAGGAGTATTATGATGAAGAGGCGCTGAAAGGGGCCTTTCAAAATGAAACGTTCGTCAAACATCTTCCGTCAGAAAAAAATCACCTTTATAAGTTGATATTAAAGAGTTTGAGGGCTTATTACAGCGAACAATCCATAAGCAGCATGCTCAAACAGGAGATCAAAAATGTAGAGATTCTTTATAACAAGGCGTTGTACAAGGAATGTGAGAAATTTGTATCTCGAGCGAAAAAGTTGGCGGAGGAACATGAGAAATTTTATTACTTGTATGAATTGCTTTCTTGGGAGAAAAAACTTCTCGAGGAAGCGTATGAGGAAGGGGAATTTGGACGCGATCTTGATGAATTGATTCGTGAGGAAGAAGAAGTTATTGCCAAGCTCAGGAATTTGGCTGAGTACCAGGTAATCTATTCCAAAATAAATTTGATTTTTCGGAGTGGTGGATTTACCAGAACGGATGAAGAACGAATGATCGTTGAGGGGATTGCTGACCACCATTTGATTAAAGGTAAAAATACTGCACTCTCTATTCGCGCGTCTTCAATTTGCTACTATATAAAAGGATTGTGTGCTGCAACGAATAGAAATTATCAGGATAGCTTTCAGTTCTTCAATAAAACACGTGAGATTCTCGATAAGTTTCCAGATATTAAGGCGGACTCGGGGCAGAGGTATGTCATGACTTTAGCTCACTTATTGCGTTGCTACATCGACAGTGGCGACTTTGGCAAGGCAGAGGAATTAATTGTCGATATGCGTTCACTTGACGGTACGAAAGGGTTTGATTCGATGGATATAAAAGTCCGGATTTTTACAAGTACATACAATCTCGAACTTATGTTGCTTCACGCTAAGGGCGATTTTGAACGGGCCGTTGATTTGATTCCATTGATTGAGAAAAGAGAGGTTGAATTTGAGGAAAAAATCAGTAAGGAACAAGAAGTCTTACTTACCTATCACAAGGCATACAGCTATTTCGGTTGTGGTATGTATAAGAAAGCGTTAAGTTGCATAAATAAGGTGTTGAATGACAATGAGCAGAATCTACGTCAGGACATTTACAGTTTTTCACGTCTTTTTAATTTGGTTTTGCACCTTGAACTTGAGAATTACGACTTCTTAGAGTACAGTATAAAAGCAACAAATAGGTATTTATCGAAGATCGAGAGGAAATTTGAAGTTGAAAATGTATGTATCAAGCACATCAGGAAATTATCGCGCGGTGTGCACAACGAGGAACGAATTTTAATTCTTGAACGTTTGAAAGACGAGTTAGAGGAGTTGCTCGGAGATGAAAATGAGCGAGTGGTATTAGAGTACTTCAATATTCGTGCTTGGGTCAACAGTAAGATTTACAAAGTTTCATTCTCTAATGCGGTTCAACTTACCGGGCAAACATACCTGAATCGTTAGATAAACTTGACTTTTCATTTGAATTTCGGTCGAATGTCACGAGAGAAATTTGTAGTTTTGACATTCATTTAGCTTCTTTTTATGGCGCAAAAATATACTACCCGACAAGAGGATTATTCCAAATGGTACAATGAGTTGGTGTATCGGGCAGATTTGGCAGAGCATTCAGATGTTCGTGGGTGTATGGTGATCAAGCCATACGGTTACGCTATCTGGGAAAAAATGAGAGATATTTTGGATGCAAAATTCAAAGAAACAGGACATTCAAATGCCTATTTTCCATTGTTTATTCCAAAATCTTATCTTTCCAAAGAAGCAAGTCATGTAGATGGTTTTGCTAAAGAATGTGCTGTAGTTACGCATTATCGCTTGAAAAATGCGGAAGATGGGAGTGGAGTAGTGGTTGACCCAACGGCTAAGCTGGAAGAAGAATTGATTGTTCGCCCAACTTCTGAAACGATTATATGGAACTCGTACAAAAATTGGATCCAATCCTACCGTGATCTGCCTATTTTGATAAATCAATGGGCGAATGTTGTTCGATGGGAAATGCGCACCAGATTGTTTTTACGCACAGCTGAGTTTCTTTGGCAGGAAGGACATACTGCACATGCAACACGTGAGGAAGCAATTCAAGAGGCCGAGCTCATGTTGGATGTCTATGCTGATTTTGCTGAAAATTACATGGCGATGCCTGTTTTAAAAGGTCGGAAAACTGAAAGCGAACGTTTTGCAGGTGCGGATGATACACTATGTATCGAGGCTATGATGCAGGATGGAAAAGCGTTACAAGCAGGTACATCTCATTTTTTAGGACAAAATTTTGCCAAGGCTTTTGAAGTGAAGTATGCTGATAAGGAGGGCAAACTTGAATATGTTTGGGCAACTTCATGGGGTGTTTCCACTCGCTTGATGGGTGCTCTGATTATGACGCATTCAGACGATGAAGGTTTAGTTCTACCACCTGCTTTGGCTCCTATTCAGGTTGTCGCAGTTCCTATTTACCGATCAGAGGAAGAATTAAATGCGATATCAGAAAAGATTGAATCGCTTGGCGCGAAATTGAAACAGCTTGGGATTTCGTTCAAATATGATAAAGACGACAATAAGCGACCAGGATGGAAATTTGCAGAATACGAGGCAAAAGGAGTTCCAGTGAGATTGGCAATGGGACCTCGTGACCTAGAGAATGGAAAAGTAGAGGTGGCAAGAAGAGATAATAAGACGAAGGAGGTGGTAGATTTTGAATCTGTTGATGTTTATATTTCGTCTTTGCTGAAGGAAATCCAACAAAATCTTCTACAAAAAGCAGCTGATTTCAGGGCTTCAAAAATGAGATCTGTTAATTCTTATGATGAGTTCAAATCATCCATTGATGAAGGGGGGTTCTTCCTTGCTCACTGGGATGGGACTAAGGAAACTGAGTCAAAAATAAAAGAGGAAACACAAGCGACCATTCGCTGTATACTTCTGGGTCAGCCGGATGAATCAGGAACTTGTATGGTTACCGGAAAACCATCTTCACGCAGAGTTGTTTTTGCAAAAGCTTACTAAATTATGGCAAAGAAAGATCAGATGGCGGAAAATCGTCAGGCAATTGTAAATTTATTGGTGAACAAGGCCGCATTAAAGCAAGATATAGCAGAGGATGTCAAGGAGGTCTTTGCAATGTTCAAACGTGTCATTGGAGAGGAGTTGAGCTCGTTGAAAGAAAAAGTGAATGACCCTAGAATCCGCCTATTTCATAAGGAAATTGGACATCTACAACTTTTTGGCTCAGTCATTCATTCAGAACAGGGTTCACGACGAGGGGTATCTCATTGCTAGAATCTTCGTGAATAAAGAGGGGCACTTTATGATTGAAGGCAAAGGCCAGCTCGGTTATTTGTTCCGTGATATAGAAAATATAGTGCTTTCAGAGGATGCGGTTCGTGCTATTGTGCAACTTTCTTTTGTTTTCGCTATTGAATTTGATCTGCTTGTTCCTCCGTATGAATTTATTGCTGCAATGACGGTTGGAGAAGCCCTAGTGATTAGCAACAATCTTCAGATTCAAACTGGCAAGCGACTAGGGTTTAAAATGAAAAATGAGGATAACGAAATTTTTTAAAAAAATCGTTACGCTCATTGAGTTTACGGAAATTCAAACTATATTTGCACTCCCAAATTTTTGGGTTTCTCCTATGGGCTGCCAAATAAATTATTTATTTGGCCCATTCGTCTAGTGGTCAGGACGCAAGGTTTTCATCCTTGAAACAGGAGTTCGATTCTCCTATGGGCTGCATTTAACTTTATAAAACAAATAAAATGGCGAACCATAAATCGGCTTTAAAAAGAATCAGATCGAATGACACGAAGCGTCTTCGAAACAAATACCAGCACAAGACAACTCGTAATGCTGTTCGAAATCTTCGTGCCTTAACAGACAAGAAGGAGGCGCTCGAATTGTTTCCACGGGTTGCTGCAATGTTAGACAAGCTTGCGAAGAATAATGTTATTCACAAGAACAAAGCTGCTAACTTGAAGTCAGGACTTCAAATTGCGGTGAACAAACTCTAAGATTGGTGTTTGACAAGATACGAAGGGGCTTTGGCCCCTTTTTTTATATCTTCAACCGAACAATTTTATGACTGTTAGGCTGCTAATCGTTTTTATCGTTTTCTTTTTGAGCGGAAGACTTTTCGCCCAGCCTTCTCTTGTTCCTACAGACTCACTAAAATATTCTTACCGAATCGGAGGCAACCTTGATTCTGTTGATTTGATTTCCGGATTTAATTGTTCCGCACTTTCAGGGGGAGGGTTCAATACATGGAACAATTCGCTCGATCCGGCATTTATGGCTCGAAACAAAAGTGGACAGCTGTTTTGGAATTATTCAGCTGCGATTCCAAAAGTGTTCTCAGGATTGCCTCATCTAGGAGTGGCTTACCTCTTCGGTTCAAATGCGCAACAATATTTACGATCTGAGTACCATCAGGTTTTTCGATACAATGTTATGTTAAACGCCAGGTACATTAAAAATCTTTCAAATGGTATATTAAGGAACAGTGGATTCAGCCATGATGATGTGGCAATGATGGTTCAAAAGAGAGGTCAAAACTACTCTTTCGAATTAAACTCTTCCTATATTTCTTCACGAATTGAGCAAAGTGGAGGAATTATAACCGATACACTCGCAGATCTTTATGATCTTAGTTTGATTCCTGTCAGAAGAACGAGTTCGGAGCTTAGAACCAAGCGCTTTCAAACTGAATTAACAAACTTTTTTGATTTTCATAAAGACCCACTTCGTGCTATTGGCTTGCTGTCAACACATGCTCTCCGAATAAAGAAGTACGAATTGAATGAGATAGATACGCTTTCGGGAATATACCCGGTCATTAATTTTGACAGTACAGTCACGTATGACCGCCACCAACTTTCCACCTTATCTAACAGTGCGGGTATATATTATTCAGACCGAAAAACATTTTTTTCAGCTTCTCCGGAAATTAACTACTGGCAGTTTTACAATCTTGGAAGATTCAATGATACATCAGAAGTGAATATAATTGCAAAAATCGAGTTCAAGAGTCGACGAATTAAATATTCGTCAAGAGTAAGTTATAATGTTTCAGGCGCAAAAAACGAATGGTTTAATGAATCGATGGTAGCTGTTAATTTGCACAATTACTTTCTTCAATTGAACGCGTTGAATCAATCCTTCCTGCCTGAACCCTATCAGCGTTATGCTATCGGAAACAGCACATTACCAATTCAATCGACTTTTGACAAACAATTCATTCAGTGCTACACTGCTTCACTGAAACGCAGCTGGAAAAATGTATCATTACATTCTGAACTGGGTTACATAGGATTGCGAAACAATTATTGGTTCATTGATTCGATTTGGCGAAATGATACCTTATCCAATCGATCAGCCCTCTGCTTGAAGCCGACGTTCTCATATAATGGGAAAATTCTGAATGTAAACGTTTCTTATCGTGTAAATATGATTCGGAACCAAATGGATTTTCTTCCGAGAAATCAAATTGCTATCCGTGCCTACTTGAAAGGTGGGCTTTTTAAGGAAAAGAAAATGAAGGCTTATGGAGGGGTTGATCTTGGTTATGTAGACACCTTTCACAATTTGTCCTACCTAACTCAGACGGCTACAGTTAGTGAGGGGATGGGTATTGTTCAACCGTTATCTTTCATTCATGCATTCGGTGGTTTTCAGGTGCATACGTTCAGGTTTTTCTTTAGGGTTGAAAATATTCAGTCTTTTTGGTGGCAAAAGAGCGTTCAAACTTTTTCTGGTTTTCCTGTTACTCCTTTACAGGTAAGAATCGGAATAACATGGGATTTCTTTGACTGACCCGGTGATAAAAAAGACGGGAGAAAAGACGAATCTTTTCTCCCGTACTAACCTAACCTACCTTTTACAACTAAACCTATTCAAATATATAACATTTTTTTAATTTTCAAAAAAAGATCTGTTTTAACATTCGTGTGTCAGAGACTTTAAAGTTGAATTAAATGGAAGTTCATTCCATTGCTCTATATTTGAAGAAAATTAATACTATGGGTTTGTTACAAGATAAAGTTGTTTTAATCACAGGGGCATCGCGGGGAATAGGTAAGTCGATTGCAGAAGAATGCGTAAAGCAAGGAGCCAAAGTTGCTTTTACCTATTTGTCATCTGAAGAAAAAGCACGAGCGCTGGAAAATGAGCTGTCCGTGAATGGTGGAATAGCGAAAGGTTTTCGTTCAGATGCGGGAAAATTTGATGATGCCCAAAAATTAGTGGATGATGTTGTTGCAGAATTTGGTACGATTGACGTACTGGTTAATAATGCTGGGATTACGAGAGATACTTTGCTGATGAGAATGACTGAAGAACAGTGGGACGAGGTTATAAACACCAATTTAAAGTCTGCGTTCAATCTGACCAAGGCAGTGCAAAAGCCAATGTTGAAAGCTAGAAAGGGCTCTATAATTAATATGTCCTCTGTTGTAGGAGTGAAAGGAAACGCCGGTCAGTCCAATTATGCTGCATCAAAAGCAGGATTAATAGGGTTTACCAAATCTGTGGCCGCTGAGCTTGGCTCTCGAAATATACGTTGCAATGCAATTGCTCCCGGTTTTATAGAAACTGAAATGACAGAGGTGTTGGATCAGAAAGTGGTAGAAGAGTGGCGAAACGCAATTCCATTAAAAAGAGGAGGTTTGCCGAAAGATGTTGCGGATTTAACTGTTTTTCTTGGTTCAGACATGTCAGCATATATCACTGGACAGACAATTCATGTTTGTGGGGGAATGTTGATGTAAAAAAACGAGTGCTTGATATTGGCCAATCCTCTAACGGGTTGGCTTTTTTGTTAGCCTTTCACGATAGTATTCCATCAGAAGGAAGCCTCTCTTTAGGATATCGAAATAAAGTGCGATGTGAAAAAGAAGTGTAAAAAACCAAAGGGCAATTACGTTAAAGTAAAATGTATCCATTTGGTATCCAAACACATTCTTTGAAGGCGAATAGAAATGTGCTTTTAAAAAGTTCGTTCCTCTGTAAGGATAATAAACAGGGTTGTCCTTACGAATCAATGCACCATTGTAACGTTGAATCTTGGTTGATTCAAGTCGATTAGTCAGAAGATCGTTCAGGGCTTCATTGAAATACGTATTTTTTTCAGTGTTGTATTTATCTTGATTCTGATATTTTTTCAATTCAATTTTATCATTTGATTCGTTGAAATTGTTCGTATACTGATCTTTCAGTATTTCCAGGAACTGATGAATGGTATTCTGTAGCCTGCTCGAATAGCTTTTGTATTCTAGATCCTCAATACACTGAGGACATTGCAGATTTTTCCAACGGTTCATTTCGGCTTCAATTTCGTGTAGCAGAATAATCCTTGCATCCTCTTTCTGTGCCTTTGTAGCCGAATGAGAGAGTAGGGTGTTATTCAACTGCTCCATTTCGGGGATCCAGTAATCTTTTTTCCATTGAGCGTCAAATTTTCGAATGTTATCATCGAAATATGATTTTTCCTGTTTATTATCCCTAAATTGAGTTACGGCTAATCCTTCATATGCCCACCTTGAGATCATGACATTGCCTATCCATGGAACCGAATTAGACCGGGAAATCATGGGGTGAAGTTTGTCAAATTTTACAATTACTCCACTAAACAATAGCTGTGGAATAATGAGTATTGGGACAACAATGTAAATCACTTTTGCTGAATTGAACGCACTCGAAATATTCAATCCCAATACATTCGCAGCACACGAAGTTGAAAAAAGTATGATCCAGTAATGCCAGAAAAGACCATTCACCTCAAGGATTATGTTTCCAATACCTACGAAAAGTGTTGTCTGTATTGCAGATACGATAAATAGTATGAATAATTTGGACAAAAGGTAACTGTGCCTGGATAGGTCAAGGAAGGATTCCCTCTTGAGAAGTTTTTTGTCTTTATGAATTTCTTCAGCTGACACAGTGAGACCGAGAAAGAGTGATACAATGACAGCGATGAAAATGTACTGCGGAAGATTTTCGTTTTGATAAAATGAGTAGACTTTGTTCGAGCCATCATTTTCTGCAAAAAATTTAACGAAGAAGGAAAGCATCAATCCAAGAAGTGGTGCTTCTAATAGAGTAATGAGAAGATATTGCCTGTTGGATACCTTGCTTAATAAGTCCCTCAAAAAAAAGATTTTAAATTGGGTGAATCGGCTGGCAACCTGTGATGCCGGTTCAGGAACTATTGTATTTTTCGACTGAGTATTTCGGTGTTCTGTATTTAAATAGTTACTGTACCATTCTTTGGGTTGTACCTTTCTGGTTTCTGTCAATTCACCATATTCATCGACAATCCGTGTTTCAATGATGTTGAAGATTTGTTCAGGGTTGACATTTCCACACAATGGACATTCGCTTTCTTCAGCGTTCCCCTGATGCATCGTATGCTTGAAATAGGTTACCGCCTCTATAGGATTTCCATCATAAATTGGAAAACCGCCTTGATCTATTATAAATAAGCGGTCAAACATTTTGAAAATGTCAGAGGAAGGCTGGTGAATCACTACGAAGATTAACTTGCCGCTGTAGGTCATTTCCTTCAATAAGTCCATGATATTTTCAGAGTCCCTGGAAGATAATCCTGAGGTGGGCTCATCAACTATTAGAACCTCAGGTTCTCTAATCAGTTCAAGCGCAATGTTTAATCGTTTTCGTTGTCCCCCTGAAATCACCTTGTCTAATGGGTCTCCAACAATTAGGTCTTTAAATTCATACAAGCCAACGGAACGCAGCGTATCTACAACTTTCTTCTTTATTTCATATTCCGTGCAGTCACCAAAGCACATTCTTGCATTGAAGTATAGGTTTTGATAGACAGTCAACTCCTCTATTAAGAGGTCGTCCTGACTAATATATCCGATAAGGCCTCGAAGCTTTTCTTTCTCTTTGTGTATGTCAATCCCGTTAATACTTACAGTTCCCGTGGATGGAGGATATTGTCCGTTCAGTATATTTAGGAGGGTCGATTTTCCAGTGCCAGATCCACCCATAATTCCAACTAGTTTTCCTGACTCCTCAGAAAAAGTAAAATTGTGCAGACCTTGTCTATTACCCTTGAAGTAAAAGGTGATATTCTCAACGGCATACGTAATCTTTCCGACCTTTCCCTGCTGAAAAAATTGAGATATGACATCCGAATAATAAAGTGGCTTGCTTTTAGAAGTTTTGAGTGTTGATCCTTGTGTGAAAATATGCGCTCTGTCATTATTGATGAACTGACCATTTAAGCTGAGTGAGTCATTGCCGTAATATTTGAAGAAAAGAATATTAACACTTTCAATATGAATTACTACGAGCTCTTTGTCCAAGCCTTCTAGAAAAACAGATCTAGTTTTATTCAGATTTCTTTCGATAAACAGCGTCTGGTTGCTGTTTCGGAGCTCAGCTTCGTCGTTGAAAATAAACCATTGAATAAGTTGGAATTCTTCGTTAGGAATATTAAACGCTTCTGCTACAATAGTAGCGAATTCGAGCTCTTGCTCTTGAATGCGAACGTTTGACTGAATAAATTCAAAAATCCTAAGAAGGACAATGATCTTTTGCTTTTGCCTTAGCTCCTCATTGATCTGGGCACATATTTTTAGAACTTTAACAGAGTTAAGGGAGTTGCGTTTTTTGTCTGCGTCCTTGGTCCGCTGTTTTGCGTGTAGCGTATTTAGATTCGAGTCAAATAATTCGAGATAACGGTCTACGAACTGAGAACTCAGCTCCGTACGAAGAAATGATTCAATGATCTTCCTTCCTTCGGTACTTGTAATAGTTACATCTCCTTCTTCAGAATTTTCGCTCGTTTCATCGACTTGAGCAATGATCGCGAAAAGTTGCATTAAAGCACGAAGGATGCGTTCGCTCATTCAATACGATCCTTACTGTTTAAAGCCAATGAGCATAACGGCACATCCCGTTACTTTTTTATCAAGATCAAGCTCGGTTTCGATTGTTACTGGAATTGTGTTTTTGACCTTAAAATCCCAGTATGGAGCATTTTTGTATTTAGAGTTTGTGAAAAGTATTTTTCCATTTGGATCTTTGACAGTGAAAATTACATATTCATCATCTGAACCGGCACTTGCCGCAATTCGATAGGTGGAACCTCCAAAGAATGTAGTCTTGAATTCGGCTTTCTCTCGATCAAGAAATGCAGTGTAAACCTGACCGTCCGAAATAAATTTCACATTTCCCTCTTTGCCATTAAGATAAGATTCACAGGTTTTGACAATAGATTCACAGTCCTGAGCTGAACCAAAAAAAGGTAAAAATGAAAGTAAAAAAAGAAGTTGTCGGATAGATTTCATTACACTTTATTATTTAATGACGTATTCTCGAATCGTGTTAATCTTTGCAGTGATTTTTTCCAAAACCTCAGCTGAAATTGTGACTTTTAATTCATTCTCAAGCGTCGTAACCTTGTTTTTGGCATCTGTTTTCGGCTCGACATATTTGTATTCAACTTTGATGTTTTCAAATTCAGAGTTTAATTCTTTAAGGTTGACGATAAGGGAATCATTTTGTTTCGATTTATTGTATTCTTCAAGAATTTCAATCATCGTCTTCAAGGTTTGTTGTTGCTCACCTATTCGTTGCACGATTTTCGGATTTTTGGATTGTGCACTCATTTTACATGCAAAATGCATGGATTCAATCCATCCACCGGCTAAGATAAGAGATGAAGTCGGTTTTCGTTTCGCATTTTTCAGGAAGTAATCTGCTTTTCGAAAAGCAAGTTTCTCAACGGCTGACAAATACTTCAATGCTGCATTTTTTTGTTCATACAATGCACAGTAACCAAGATCGGTTCCATAGATGCCCAGATTGAGTGCTTGTTTAACTTCGGTGTTGTAATTTTTTGAATTCTCTATAGAGTTCAACATATTCACATCAAACGCAAGATTAAGTTCTTTGATTAACATTGCTGTTTGAACAGGGGAAGGAATACTGAAGATTTTGCCATCAAAATTTGTATTCAAGGAAGCGGATGGGTCGAGCGATTCCTTGTCTATGTTTTCTCCTTCAGTGCTGTTTCCACAACTCGAAATGACCAAGGAAGCCGAGGCAACCAATATGATAGAATAGAAGTTAAATTTCATAAGTTTCGCTAATGCGAGTTAAAGTTAAAAAAAAGTGTCTTAATACAAACAAAGTTCTCACTTCTAATTGAAATTTAAAGGAATAACTTACTTTTGGATTTGAAGAAATTACCTATGAACATTCGTCCGAGAAGAAATAGAAAGTCTGCCGTCATACGTGCCATGGTGGAAGAAACGAAGATCGGTGTGGAGCATCTGATCTATCCACTTTTCCTAAAAGATGGCTTTAAAATAAAGGAAGAAATAGTCTCTCTTCCCAACAATTACAGGTGGTCGATTGATTTGCTGTTGAAGGAAATAGAGCATTGTTCTAATCTGGGGGTGAAGATGTTTGATTTGTTCCCGGCAGTGGATGATTCATTAAAGGATAAAACAGGTTCTTACAGCTGGGCGGATGATAATTTCTACCTGGAAGCCATACGCAAGATCAAGGATTCGTTCCCCGAAGTAATGCTCATGAGTGACGTAGCACTGGATCCGTATTCATCAGATGGACATGATGGTTTGGTAGAAAATGGTAAGATTCTAAACGATGAAACGTTACCCTTGCTTAGTAGGATGGCAGTGGCTCAAGCGCAAGCAGGCATTGATGTTATTGGACCTTCTGATATGATGGATGGGAGGGTGAGCAGTATACGCGATGCTCTTGATACCAATGGTTTCACGGATGTTTCAATAATGTCCTATACTGCTAAATATGCCAGTGCATTTTATGGTCCCTTTAGAGATGCTTTGAATTCTGCGCCAAAGTCCGGAGATAAAAAAACGTATCAGATGAATCCAGCCAATAAACGTGAGGCAATTCTTGAAGCGGAATTAGATGTCTTTGAAGGTGCCGATATGATCATGGTAAAGCCTGCATTGTCTTACCTTGATATTATTCATGTGTTGAAAGAGAATTTCAATATACCCGTAACTGCCTACAATGTTAGTGGAGAATGTGCTATGGTTTATGCTGCTGCTGATAAGGGTTGGATTAACTATGAACTTGCAGTTGCTGAAATATTGTTGTCAATTCGTCGAGCCGGTGCAGATGGTATACTGACATATTTTGCAAAAGATTTTGCACAATATTTAAAAAAGTAAATATATTCGCATCGTGAAATTGAATAAAACACATTTGCATCATCATTCTTTCGGATTTGTCCGGGCGTGATGGGTATTTGTGTCATTTAGAATAACTTTAACCCGCCAGGATTAACCGGCGGGTTTTTTATTGCTCGTCTCAGGCAAAAATTAAATAGAAATGTTAAGAATAGCAGTACAGAAATCAGGAAGATTGCTGGAGGATTCACTTCAGATCTTAAAAGAATGTGGTTTGAAGGTGGATGCTTCAAATGGGAAGTTAAAATCAGTTGTTCCAAATTTTCCTTTGGAGGTCTTGTTCTTGAGGAATTCAGACATCCCGCAATATGTCAACGATGGAGTTGCTGATATTGCCATTATCGGAGAAAATCTTTTGATTGAAGAAAGATCTAAACTTCAGGTAATGCTCAAGCTGAATTTCTCGAAATGTCGAGTTTCGCTTGCTGTTCCGAAGAATTCGA
>JAJTDX010000102.1 GCA_021298235.1 Cryomorphaceae bacterium
GGTATGAAATGGATGCGTTTAATTCCAACGGTTTTTGCAGGAGTAATCGCCCATTTTTTGGTCAAAGGAAGCAAAAAAATTGCGTGCGAACTTAAACCACTGTCAGATATCATCAGCGCTGAAAATATAGAAAAGATTGATTTATTGAAGATCGATTGTGAAGGTGCAGAATGGAGTGTGCTGCAAGGAATCCGCGAAGAGCACTGGCCGATCATAAAATCAATGGTCATAGAGGTCCATGACAAAGATGGACGCCTAGAACAAGTCAAAAATCTACTCACGCAAAAAGGATTTACTTTCCTGCATGCAGAGCGTGAGAAAGGCCTGGAGGATACCGCCATGTTTAATTTATTCGCTCGAAAAGAATGAACCCGGGAACGGTAGCTTTGATCACTGTCGGTATTCTGCTGTTATCCAATTTAATTGGACTGATATACAGCATGGTGGTCCTGAAGAGTTCTCTGTTTTCTAACTTCAGAATTCAATCTAAACCATACCGAAATGGATTGTTTTCTGAACGGATGCCTCTTTTTCTACTAAATTTCGTTTTGCTTCTTGCTGTTTCGGGCTCTGGGGCGTATTTTCTGAGTGATTATCTGAGTTTTGAATTAAACATTCCCATAATTATACTTCAAGTCATACTGGGATTTGTATTTGATGATATCTGGTTTTACTTCTATCACCGATGGCTCCATGAAAATAAATTCATGCTAAAGCACGTGCATTCTATTCATCATAGAGCGACTACACCCTTTCCTCTGGAATACCTTTATGGGCATCCGCTCGAATGGATGTTGGGAATGATAGGTATCCTGATTGCATTCGGGATATTTTTTGTTTTCGGCGGCATCAATGCATTTGCGTTTTGGATCTTCGGTTTGTTACGCAATTTGCATGAAATACATATTCACTCAGACTTAGAGCTTCCAGTGATAAGCAAAATTCCGTTCATCAGCACCACCAAACATCACGATGACCACCATTCGAAATTGACAGGTAACTATGCCTCTACTTTCCATTGGCTGGATAAAGTTTTTAAAACAGAATTCAAAGATCAATGAGAATTGCCGTTGCTCTCCTACTCTTCATAAGTATGTCTTTTATACCTGCAGAGGAAAAGTATACCCTCACAGTGAAGATCGTTGGAATTGAAAGCCAAAAAGGATTGATAGAGATTGCGGTTTATAACGATCCCAACAAATTTGCACAAGTCGGTAAGACTTACCGGATGGTTAGGGTAAAACCTGAAGGGAATGAGTTCGTTTATTATTTCAAGGACCTGCCTGAGGATGAGTATGCCGTGTGTATTTTCCACGATGAGAATGCAAATAAGGTCTGTGACAAGAATTTCATAGGGATTCCAACAGAGGCTTATGCCTTTTCAAATAATATTCGGCCGAAACTGTCTATTCCAGACTTTCACGATTGTTCAACGTCTCTGAACAAGAATAAGTATTTCACCATTCGAATGGTATACTAGCACTATATTATTTCAGACACTTGAAATAATCAAAGGGTTCTAGACAGTCATTGCATTGGTATTGAGCCTTACAGGCTGTGCTGCCGAACAACGAAATCATTCGCGTATTTTTGGATGAACACAGAGGGCATGGCACCGTAGGCGGTTCGGCAAATAACACTGATTTATCCACTTCATTCTCAGGTGGTGCGATGCCATAAGCACGCAATTTATCTCTGCCCTCTTCTGAAATCCAATCCGTTGTCCACGCAGGAGAAAGCACAAGATTCACTTTAACCTCGTTCAATCCTTCCTGATTTAATTTCGCAATGATATCATCCTCAATGGTTTTCATTGCCGGACAACCGCTATACGTTGGTGTAATTGTTACCTGACACGAATCATTTTCGATTTTGACCTCCCTCACAACTCCCAAGTCTATAATCGAAAGTACGGGAATTTCTGGATCAGAAACATCGTAAAGCCAGTTCCAGACTTGTTCGCGGGTTACCATTTCATGTTTGGATAGGCACGTTGCATATACTGCAGCTCTGCCAGTATGTATCCCAGATGCTCGGAGTGCATGCCATTTCTACCACCTGAGAATTTCCAATTGTTTTTAGGAAGCTCCAACGTAGCCTCGTTGAACACAGTATCTACCGTTTTTTGCCAATCCTTTCGGATTTCTTCAAGGTCTGGAACAATGCCCTTTTCAATCAATTCAAGGTCAAGATCATCCTGCAGGAAAAGTTCATCTGTATATCTCCATAGCGTATCCAACGCGTCTTGAATTCGTTTGTGAGACTCCTCTGTTCCATCACCTAATCGAATCACCCACTCAGAAGAATGTTTCAAATGGTATTTCGTTTCTTTCAAGGATTTTTCGGCAATCGCAGCAAGTGTTTCATCGGTACTTGTCTGCAGTTTCACAAAAAGAGGCAATCGATAGGCATCAAACAAGAACTGACGCATCATCGTCACACCGAAGTCACCGTTTGGCTGCTCAACTAGTAAAAGATTTTTGTATTCTCTGTCGTATCTTAAAAAAGCAAGTGCATCTCCGTCACGTCCCTTTCCTTCCAGTTCTCCTGCATAATTCAATAGTGTCGTCGCCTGACCGACAAGGTCAAGAGAAATATTCGTCAGTGCGATATCTTCTTCAAGAATAGGTCCATGACCACACCACTCCGACAGTCGATGTCCCAGGATTAAACTATCGTCACCAAGTTTAAGGATGTAATTAAATAAAGTGCTCATAAATCACATGTGTGAAATGCCATCAGGCACATCGTAAAACGTAGGATGACGGTAAACCTTCGAATCTGCAGGCTCAAAAAGAGCATCCGCCTCGGTAGGATCAGAAGCATGGATATTTTTTGATTCAACTACCCAAATACTTATTCCTTCGGATCTTCGTGTGTACACGTCTCTCGCATTCTCTACGGCCATAGTTGCATCCGCAGCACGCAAACTTCCTACATGTTTGTGGTTCAATCCAGCTTTACTTCTTATAAAAACCTCCCAGAGAGGCCATTCTTTTTTTGTCATACGTTCATTCAATTATCAAGCACGCTGCCTCCTTGATCGCTTTTCGGCATAAGCATTTGCCGCCTCGCGCACCCACTCACCATTTTCTTTCGCTTTTCGACGCGCATCCACACGGTCTTTGTTGCAGGGTCCATTTCCTTTTACAACCTCCCAAAATTCATCCCAGTTGATCGATCCGCACTCATAATGTCCGGTGGAATCGTTGAATTTCAAATCTTTATCAGGAATCGTCAAGCCAATCAATTCAGCTTGGGGAACAGTTACATCCACAAACTGCTGACGGAGTTCATCGTTTGTATGTCGTTTGATTTTCCACCTCATCGACTGTTCAGTGTGCTTAGAATCGGCATCATTTGGACCAAACATCATCAAAGCAGGCCACCAAAAACGGTTCAAGGCATCTTGCGCCATTGCTTTTTGCTCTGGCGTTCCCTTTGCCAGGGTCGTCATAATTTCAAACCCCTGACGCTGATGAAAAGATTCCTCTTTACACACCCTAACCATAGCTCTCGCGTAGGGACCATACGAACAACGGCACAAAGGGACTTGATTCATGATGGCAGCACCATCCACAAGCCATCCTATTGCTCCCATGTCTGCCCAAGAGAGTGTAGGATAATTGAAGATTGAAGAATATTTTGCCTTTCCGGTATGAAGGTCATCGATTGTTTCCTCTCTATCGGCGCCGAGCGTTTCTGCAGCACTGTAAAGATACAACCCATGTCCTGCCTCATCCTGTACCTTAGCAAGCAACACAGCCTTGCGTCTTAGGTTTGGTGCACGCGTGATCCAGTTTCCTTCAGGTAACATTCCAACAATTTCAGAATGCGCATGCTGAGAGATTTGACGGATCAATGTTTGACGGTAAGCTTCAGGCATCCAGTCGTTTGGTTCGATCTTAATGTCCTTATCGATTTTTTCCTGGAATTTTCGTTCCAGCTCGTCCATGTTTACTTCTTTCATAAGACTATGGTATGTATGCAAATTTAAACAATTCTCTGTCTTTTTCAACATGAGATAAACAAACGAAAAAAGGGATGTGTTCGCATCCCTTTCATTATTTTCATCAAATACAACTTATTCGAATGGATCAGGTTCACCTGAGGGTTCATCATAAAGACAAATTCCTTTTTTGTATGCAAACAACATCCCACGTTTCCCTTCATTCTGTCCTATGGTATATCCCTGAGCCCAAGACTTCAATTCAAGGTGACCTTCCTCAGAAAGTTTTGGCTTGATATCTAGCATCAAACCTATTGCAAATGTTCCTGAAAGACTTCTCAAAGGAATTTTGAAATTTCTAATCGGAGAGGTACCTGCATCTTCGATCTTGTGCTTGAATGCAAGGACATTAGGATCTCCCTCTGTAGTCATGGGAACCTCATCTTTCATTCCTGCATACAAATAGGAATTGTGAAACATGAAATTGTTGCTCGCCACCGCGTGAACATACAAATAGTGACGATCATTAAAAACAAAAGCTGTTCCCACTACTTTTTTCTCAATCATTAAAAGTTTCTTTGCAACGACAGTACCGCAAATCTCAACGTAGGGATATTCATCTTGAAGCTCTTGTGGCAACATTCCTTTTGTTGTACTCTTCGAAACAGGGGATAGATTAACTTTTTCACAAGAAAGTAAAATCCCCAACCCAACAGATGTACTGAAAATCAGAAACAGTGCTACTTTAAAAAACATCGATCTTTTTCTTTTCATGGCAATTCAATTTTAAAATTTATTAAACTAAACTACCATCAGAAAAAGGCCTGGAATGGTTTTTTCAATCAGCGAATTGAAAGGCTAAATGAAACGTAAAATTGAAATGACACCTGCAAAGGAACGTTGAGAATAATTGCTTTTGCCGATATCCATCTTGTCATTCCCATTTCGCAAACTTATCCTTACTTTTGCCCATAAACTTCAAAGGCATGACCCCCAGATTCCATTCACTTCAGATTAAGGAAATTCGAAAAGAAACCGAGGATTGTGTATCTATTTCGTTCGAGGTTCCGGATGAACTAAAGAATGATTATTCTTTTAAATCCGGGCAGTACCTTACATTAAGAAAAACAATTGAAGGGCAAGACACAAGAAGATCTTATTCATTGTGTTCAGCACCTTTTGAAAAAGAATGGCGTGTGGCCGTCAAGAAAGTAGAACAAGGCGTGTTTTCAACCTTTGCCAACGAATCTTTACGGGAAGGAGAAACCCTTGAAGTAATGACTCCGACAGGAAATTTTCTTTATGAGGCTGATGCTAAGATGACAAAAAACATCGTTTTGTTTGCATCCGGAAGTGGCATTACCCCTGTTTTCTCAATAGCAAAAACCATCCTGCATGAGGAACCGGACTCCTCGGTGACACTCTTTTACGGAAACAAGAATTTCAACAGTATCATCTTCAGAGAAGAACTAGAAGCATTGAAGAATCTGGAAATGGATCGTTTCAGAATCATACATGTACTTTCTCGAGAGAGCTTGGGTAATGACATACAAAAAGGCCGCATTATCAAATCAAAAGCAGACGATTTATTCCGTGCTTTTCTAAAAGATGAAGCAATAGATGCTGTTTACATCTGTGGACCTGAAGAAATGATTCTCGGAGTAAAAGAAAGTATGTTGGCCAATGGCTTAGCATCTGAAAAAGTTCATTTTGAATTATTTACCACTCCTGGTCAGGCTAAAGAAAAGAAAAGTGCGCCTTCCAATGAACCATCTATTACTGCAAACGTTTCAGTTATACTTGATGGCGACAGGTTGGACATCGCTCTGGACTCCTCCGGAGAGACCATTCTGGATGCAGCGCAGCGTGCAGGAGCAGATTTACCCTATGCGTGCAAAGGTGGAGTTTGTTGTACCTGCAAAGCAAAACTATTAGAAGGGACGGCAAGGATGGACGTCAATTATGCATTGGAGAAAGACGAAGTCGAAGCCGGCTATATTCTTACTTGTCAGGCGCATCCAACGAGTGAACGTGTAGTTGTTTCATTTGATGAATAAAAGATCATGGGATTATTTGGATTATTCGGAAAAAAAGAAGAAAAAGGAAAACTGAGAAAGGGGTTTCACCATTTGTCTGTATCTCGGGTGGAGAAACTTACGGATGAGGCGATCAAAATAAGCTTCGATGTTCCCGCAGCATTGGCTGAGAAGTACGTTTATAAAGCAGGCCAATACCTTGACATTTCTGTGAGCATCAATGGAAAAGAAGAGTTGCGATCATATTCTGTTTGCAGTGGACAGAACGAAACTCTTTCAATTGGAGTTAAACAACTGGAAAACGGAAAAGTATCTGCTTGGTTAAATCAAAACGTGAAGGTTGGCGAGCAACTTAGTGTTTCTGAACCAAGGGGGAATTTTGTTTTGGACAGCACGGCCAAAAAGGTCGTATTGATCGCCGCGGGAAGTGGAATCACACCCGTTCTTTCTATGGCCAAAGAACGGTCAACAAGCGTTTCAGAAACCATTCTGATTTATGGGAACCGCAAAGAAGACGCTATTATGTTCAAAAATGAGATCGATGCGCTGTCCTCAATTAGCACAATTCATTTTCTCAGCGGGGAAGCAAAAGAAGGGTATCGCTCAGGCCGTATCGACAAGGATAATTTTACTGCATTGATTAAAGAAGATCTGGAACTTTTGAAAGCAGATGCATTTTATCTGTGTGGACCTGAAGGAATGATCAGTGAAGTCAGACAAGTTCTAGAATTTTTCGGAGTAAAGACAGAAAAAATACATTTTGAATTATTCACCACGCCCACAGAAATGAGTCCGGGTGCGACACAATCCGTTGCAAATTTTTCAGGTATATCTCATGTCACGGCCATACTAGATGGAGAAAAATTGCACTTTGATTTGGATGCAAAAGGCCCAACACTTCTTGAAGCTGCGGACAAGGCGGGAATGGATGCCCCCTATTCATGCAAAGGTGGCGTTTGTTGCTCTTGTCGGGCTAAGATTTTAAAAGGAAGTGCAGCGATGAAAGTCAATTATGCTTTGACCGATGAAGAAGTAGCACAAGGGTACATCCTCACTTGTCAGGCGCATCCGACCAGTGAGGAATTAACGTTTAGTTACGATGATTAATCGTCGAATCGTTGTTGTCG
>JAJTDX010000103.1 GCA_021298235.1 Cryomorphaceae bacterium
TTTTAATGCCCCTTTTTATACACCCCCGACTCATTTTTAAAAAAAAAATTCAACGTCATTTTCCGGGCGGAAAATTTTAGGGGGAAAAATTATTTTCTGGGCTGGCAGGAATTAAATAATAAGAATATTTTTTTTATTTTTAGATGCTGGTGTTTATTTTTTGACCAAAACTTCCCAATACTGTTACTGAGTAGTCCTGTTGTTTATAGTCTATCGGGCCTTGTTCTGTGTAGTGTCTGTAAATACCTTGAGATTCCAGCTTGGTCTTTTGAGTATGACAAGCAACACATAGACCTTGAAATAAGTTAATCAGGAATTTGTTTCTATCCTGCTTATGAGGAAATACGTGGTCTATTGCTTCAGTAGGAGTAATGATTCCTCTGGACAAACAGGCCGCACAAATAGGATGTTCTGACTGAATCCTGCCGCGTATAGACTTCCAAGCGGTAGAGTTATACAGCTTGGCGTTATGGCCGTATTTCTCTGACCGTTTGCCGCCGTGTTTCTCGCAGGAATTTGTGCCAAACGACCTTGCCTCTTTACACCCCAAAAAATTACATTTATTTGGCGAGGGTACGCTAGGCATAAAAATTGATTTTTTTTACTATACTTTTGCTTAAAATGCTTTGTAACTGTTTTTCTTTACTTTTTCGTCTATAGTATTGTCTTGCATACATGCGCTTACATTGTAAACACCTAGAGTTACCTGCTTTTTTATAGGAATTTTCAGGTGTTATAGGTGCGCCACATTTAAATGTTTTTCTCACCCAAGAAACCGCAGCTTGTAAAGCGTAGCGTCAACCAAAGCAACGGCTTCATCAATCAAGTTCTGAATCTCAGAGTCTTGCGGTAACTGTGCGCGATGCTCCGTAATACAGTCATTCACCGCGATAAGAGTTTCAATAGGATTAGTTGGCAGTTTGTAGTCATTGGTATATCCGTCAATGATTCCATACTTACCTTGATACGCTTCAGCGATAGCGTCAGCTATATCAACAATCTCCGCGTAGTAATCGCTAAGTGCCACATGCTCCGCATAGCTTCTAGTTTGTAAATGAAGGATATGCGTACTGGTCGCACTGTGGAACAGGCATTGAATTAATTGAGCGCAATGTGATTTATCCATTACCTGTTCCTTATTTCATTACGGCAAAAAGTAAACGTAAATGTTTTTCGGGCCGACTTTTGATTGATGTTCCGCAAGGGCTTTTTCACGCAAGACTCTACCCCTTCGGCAAAGATTAGACAACGTGGTTTTTACGCAGGATTCCTTTGCGTCTGTCTTTTGGGCAATCAACTTCGCTGTCAGCCTTGTTTCGTTTTTCAGTAGTTCCATAATCCTTTTGGTAACAACCATCTTGTTTTCTCCTGTTTAAGTTTGGAACTGTCAATATACCAGATAAATAGTAATTGTCAATATTTATCAATTCTCGCGTTTGCCAGTTCATCCGTATATTTTTCGGGGTATCTTCGGGCCAGTTTGTTGATGTTTTCTTGGGCAAGTTCATCAAGACTGCATCCAAGAGCGTTAGCAGCAAGAGCAACAAACCACAGAATATCTCCGATTTCTTCACGGGCGTTCTCCCTGTCTAGTTCTTTTCCGTATATTTGCCAGCGTTTAATACAATCGGCAAATTCCCCTACTTCACCACTAAGACCGTAAACAGAATGTTTAATATCAAAGTTAAAATCCCCATCTTTTTTTGTACGCATTGCTAATTGTTTATATTCGTCAAATGTCATTTTGTTCTGCCCAATCGCCTTTAGTTACCCAATAGTCTTGAAGTAAACAAATACCTAGTTTTGGTCTTGAATCATCAACTATTTCTTCAGGACATTTAATACCGCGAACCATGTGTTTTGTTGCTTCTTCAAAAATTCCTAACTTTCTTGCTTTGTCGTAATACTTTCTGTTGTATCTCTTGAAGCTGGAAAGCACTGTGAATTGTTTACAAATATTTATTACCTGATTAGCGTCTAACATTTGCCCTCTCTGTGCAGGATTGACATTTCCACCGCTGGCCGTTTTTACTCTTTGTCCGAATCCACTTGCCCTTCATCATTGGCTGATAAGACTGACAATTCGTGCAAAACCTTCTTCCCATGTAATTTTCTACTGCTGCTGTCATTTTTGATTTTTCTTGCCGGGTAATCATTTATTAATATCTTAATAGTTTTTTTGTGTTCTTCTGACCAATCTGCTGGAACATAACCGTCTAAACTGCCCTGAATTCTTTTGAATTTAATATACGGATGGTCGCAGGTTCCTTTCCTTTTATGTTTTAACTGAAACTCTGGTGTGCAATCAGTACAAAACCAAGATGTATAAGAAGGTGTTAGTTGTGCTGCAAAAGTTCGCCATTCGTCAAATTGGTCATGTGTTGAACAATTAGGAACTCGTTTTACGTGGAACTCTAATAATTGTTTAAATTCTGAAATTGTCATTTTAATTTATACCTATCTCGACATGGAGCGCATACGTCATTGACTAACCGACCACTCCATTCGCCGCACAAATCACAGTCACCCGGTTCGCCTTTTTCTAAGATTGCACGTTTGCGAACCTCTTTAATCTGATTATCAAGAACTGTCTGCGCGTAATCGTTAGCGACATCAATCTCGTCTGACATTTAAACACTCCAACTTTTCTTTATATTCGTCAATCTTTTGTTGAATATCTAACCTGCTAAATTTTATTGTTTGATATTTCAACCGCATAAGTTCATCAAAAACCGAGTAACCGTAAGTTTTGATAATGTATCTTGAGTAATCATCCTGCCGACCTCCCATATAATGATTACACCTAGTACACTGAACACCTACGTTTCTTTCATCCCATCGTACTGACCTGTATTGTCGTTTGATGAAATGTCCGCAATCGGTTTCCTTCCAATAAAATAACTGATTGCAAGTTACACATTCAACCGTTCCGCCTTCGTCTGCGTCTTTTAGTCTAATGTATTGACTAAATACTTTATCCAGCTTTTTTTCTAAATCAGAGAGGCTGATACTTTTTTTGCGCTTCTTCGATGTTTTTCTTTCTTTTGCATTGATATGTGCAACCACAGTTATTTCCTTTTTTCCATTCGCCGCAGGAACCCCATCGTTTTTCAATCATCTCAACGTAAATTTTCCGCATTGTTTTACATGGTTCCCGTTGAATAAATCGCTCTCTGTCCGACTCTAAATTGAAATCATAAATGCAATCGGACATTCTCTAATTCTTCAATCAATTGCGATAACTTTTCTGGTGGCGGCGACCAAGTGTTAATGGCTCGTTTAAAAGCAAGAATTACCATGTCTAAATCTTCTTGATTAAAAACAACCATGTGGTGCAAATCATCTTTCATGTGTTTCATGTAGAATTTCCTTGTGCTGCCGGTTTTGCCCCGCCTCCCCTGCGGGGCTTTTTTTATCGGCGTTTTCGTAAAACCACAGGGAATGGTTGCTCTAATACTTCCCTTCGGTATCTAGCTATTGTCACAGCAATATCCGTTTGTGATGCGTTAGTCGGTTTGAACGTGAACTCAAGAATATAAAGTTTTCGTTCGCGCAGATATTTAATTGCCTCTTGTAGTTTATTTTCCATATCAAAACGGAATATCGTCTTTCATGTTCATAATGGTGTCCTTTTGCTTTGTAGATTGATGCCCTTGCGTCGGCTCTTGAACGGCAAGACTCATATACTTATTGCCCTCTTTTGACGTTTTAAGCCAAGCACTAAGATAAAAGTCTTTACCGTTTACGTTTAGCTTGCCTTTGTAATCTGGCTGCTTTTCCGTTTCTTTTTTGTCGTTCTTAAACAATGCACCGCTGTTTGTGTTGTCGTATGACATTTCAGGCTCCAATTACGTTATCAAAAAGTTCATCCACTTCCGCAAGAAACTTAATAGCTGCGGTTTCTACTGCACTTAATTCTTCTTGTGTCGGTTCGTAGAGTTTTACGAACATCTGTTGCTTCGGCGGAAATCTTGGGTCGTAAGATACAAACCAGATTTTTTTCCTGCCGGTGCAAAGTGCTTGTACGCACATCTGAGGCTTATATTCTTCCGGCACATTGTCTTTGTCAAGCAAATATTTTAGGTGCGTAGTTGACGAAGGGCATTTGGTTTCAATCAAATAACCATCGCTTGTAAAGCCATCTGGCGATGCCCCAAAGTTTTCAATAGTGGGGTGCGGAACAAACCCTACATCTTGAATCAAAATTCCTGTATAGCTTTCAAAGTTTTGTTTAGCCAATGGTTCATGGTCAATTCCCCATTGCATTGCAGCATTAATGTATTTGGGAACAATAATGTCTGTCATTCGCTCAGTAACGATTTCCATCTTCAGCTTAATTCGTTCTGAGGCATCGGTTCCCTTTTTGGTAAAACTCATTGCATCCGACATACGCGATGCTGTCAGCTTACCAATACGTTGACTAAACCAATCACCAGTTCCTTGTTGTTTATTTTCTTGTCTCATTTGAGTTTTGCCTTTGCAATTTCTTTTTCTTTGTCCATCATCATTCGTTCGTCAGGATTCATAGCAATCCACATTGCTTGAAGTTCCTCAAGTGATTCTGCAAGTTGAATCTTAAACTTTAAGGTTTCGTAGTCACCGCAATTTGTTTTATTAAATTTTGGCGTTTCTACTGAAGCATTGCCATCATCATCTTCGGGCGCAATACCACATGCCGCCATAAGCGAACCTCTACGGCAATACGTCAGCGCACTCATGTAACCTTGCGCGTCATGTTTAACCGCAGGAAAAAACAATTTGCCGCCAGTAAGCTGTTCGCCAGATTCATGTAAAAACAATGTTTCTACAACTACACCGTCATCGTGCGGATGCGTAGTCTGAATCAATGAGATTCCATTTGCGTTTAAAGCATCCATCACCGCGTCAACACAACTGGCAAGGTCGGCGTATTTATTTTTGAAATGCGGGTTAATTGCGTTCTTCAGCGCCGGAGAAAATTGCTTCTGTGCAGCTAGAAATGCTTGTGCGATTGCTTTCATGTTTTGTCCTTTCGTATTCATTCAAAATATCAACTAATTTGTCAATGTAATATTGACTGTCAAACTGGTGTTCTGGATTTTCTTTGCAGAATGTAGCTAAACCGCAAAATCTACCTAATGCTGTTGCTTGCGCGTCTGTCATTTGTCACCTCCTAATTGCAACTGTAAACTGTTAATTTGAGTAAGTCAACAATTATTTTTGGGGCCTTGCAATGTGCGAAAAATGGGGTTAATATCGTTTTGCCTGTGAAAAAGACAGGTCGCTTCAGCGGTGGAGCGTGAGTGATGACGAATCCCTACGCATGGGTTTCGGTCTGGATGTGCGACTTCCCATCACTTGCGCCCATCTCTACCGCGACCGTGAACCCAGCCGTAGGGATTTTTCATTGGCCGCACTGTCCGCGATAGCAACGAGCCTGAATGGGCTGCTGACAAGAATACACATGGAATATGCTCACACGGCTTATATCCTTCGCGGCGTGTCAGAGAGCGACCGCACAAAATAGACGGTTCAATGGTGAGACAAGCCTTCTATTGATGAATCTCTGCCTTCGGGTGCTGTAGGTTTCTCAGGAGCCATTGAGACACTAGCAGAAGTGATAGGGGCTATCACCTTTGGGGAACCTATGCCTAACCAAGATGCCCTTTGGAATCCAAGATGCCCTGTTTTTCTGTGCAGGCATCTTGGGCGGTCGGCAGCTTCCATCACCAGCCAATCGAATAAAAAAATAATTGTTGACTTTTGTATTATTGACTGTTTATGATGTATTCACCTTAACAAAGGAGATATGACATGACACAAAACGACATTATCAAGAATCACCTGAAAAACCATAAAACCATCACTACTCTGCAAGCATTTTCGATGTATGGCATCACGCGCCTTGCCTCAAGAATCCTTGAACTGCGCGAATCGGGAATGAAGATTTCCGGTTACATGATTGACGTTAAAAATCGTCGCGGCGAGATTGTTAAAGTTAAAAAATACTACGTGGGGAAATAATGGACATTGGCGGAGAATTTACAACAACCGTTAATGACGTTGACGGTAACGAGCATGAAGTTACTGTGAGATACAAAGGTTATTACCAGCAAGAAAAAATATCGGGGCCACCAGAAAAATGTTATCCCGCAGAAGGTGAAATTGAATTGGAAGTAGATTTTCCTGCGAATTTTGAATTTGACCGAGAAAACCTTGAAGATTATATTTTAGACGAAGCATGGGGAGATTATTTAAATGGATGATTTCGAGATTTTTTGGAAAGCATACCCCCGGCGGGTAGCAAAAGCAGTTGCAAGAAAAGCATGGATGCAGACCGCTAAGATTAGACCCCCTCTTGACGAACTGCTGGCCGCGATTAATAGTCAATGCCAATCCGAACAATGGCAAAAAGATAATGGTCAATTCATTCCGCACCCGGCGACTTGGCTACGCGGAGAGCGTTGGTCGGATGAAATGGAAATTGACGTTCCTAAACAGTTAAGCAAAACCCTCGGAACCCTTGTTGCTCTTGAAAGCTGGAAACGTGAACTGGCTGAAAAGTGAAATCGTAGAAGGTCTGCAAAGATTAATTTCTTTGCGGCTAAAAAACGCTCCTTCAGCCGATACGGTTACTGCTACTGCCGTGGTTTGGTTTGAAACGGTAGCCAGCAGACCGATTTCATGGGATGAAAGGTTAGACAGGAAACGCATTAAAACGGCTTTTGGCGAGTTGTGCGCGACAGTTGATATATTCCCCGCCCCCGCACAATTCCTGCGCGTCTTGCCCCCGCGTGAGCAAGCGTTATGCCTTCCGCCGCCGCAGTCAAAAGAACTTTCTGCGGAGAATCGGGAAAAGCTAGATTTATTACTTAAAAAGTTAAGGAAAGTTTAGGGCGAGTGGTGAAATTGGTAAACACAGCAGACTTAAAATCTGCCGCTAACGCTTGCCGGTTCGATTCCGGCCTCGCCTACCAAATGTAGGACAAGAAATGACCGACACGAACGCGGAACTGCGGAATAAGCTACTAAAGTGCGCGAATGACAATATATGCAGCTTATGTGGTAACGCCATTGACCGAGCAAGGAGC
>JAJTDX010000104.1 GCA_021298235.1 Cryomorphaceae bacterium
CGGTTCATCGTTGATTTTTTCTGTGCAGAATTGAAACTCATCGTTGAAATTGACGGGAGCTCACATTTTTCAAAACCCGAATATGATGCTTATCGGCAAGACAAATTAAAAAAATTAGGTTTTCACATTATTAGGTTTCAAGAGGGGCAGGTGTTAAATCAATATGCCGACGTTCATTTACAGTTAATGCATACTGTGCATGTTTTAAAAGAACACAACAGTAATCCCCTCCCTTAATCCCTCCCCAAGGAGGGAAACTTGACCTCCCCCTCTTGAGGGGGATTGAGGGGGAGGAAAAACTTAGATTATTTTATGAATGAGACCAACAATCCCATCACTTCGGAATACTCAGCCCCTCCCTTACTCCCTCCCCAAGGAGGGAAATCTTACCTCCCCCTCTTGAGGGGGATTGAGGCGATGCACCGAGTTAGCCGAGGTGGGGAGGAAAAATTGGAATTGTAGATAGAATATACATACGGCGGCTGTCACTCGATCAGCGGGATTGTATCGAGGTGCACATTCCCATCATTCTGATAAAATGATACGCTCTCTGATCGATCTGCTTCCAGCGCTCAAGATTTCAAGCGTGTAAAGTCCCTTGGACAATTCGCTAAGGTCAATTAAACAGCTTCCATTTTCTAAAATTGGCAGTTGATCATACACAAGTTTACCAGCAGCATCGTAAATGTAAATCCTTTCAAGATCGATGCCCTGGGTCTCCAATACCAGCTGTCCGCTGCTTGGATTAGGGTACAAACTATAAAGCGTAGATTGTAAATACTCATCCCCTGCACATCCAACTGTGATCGGTTGCTGGTTCGACGCCGAACACCCATTTACATCGGTATAGGTATAAACAATCGTAAAGACACCATATCCGGCTACGGAAGGATCAAACAAGTTTCCTGTCACCGCTGTCCCAGAGTAATTTCCACCTGCAGGAGTACCACCAACCAACGCAAAAGCTGGCGTATTGATGCATACGTCATTCAAGGGCGCAAATGAAACTGCCGGTATGGTCAGTGGATTGGCTACACCTGCCCCAACCGCACTGGTACAACCGCCTACTGTCTGAGAAACATAATACGTCCCCGGAGCTGTTACTGTGATCATTGGTGTTGACTCACTTGTAGACCATGCAAGTGTACCGGACGCAGAAGTTGACAAATCTGACATGCCGCATTTATCCACTACAGTGACAATCGGTGCGGACGGAATTGCAAGTGGGGTGGCCACTACGGAAGTAATCTGACTGGTACAGCCACCAATAGATTCAGTCACTGTATAATTTCCGGGTGCCGTCACCACTATCGTCTGTGTAGCCTCACCTGTTGACCAAAGCACGGATCCGGTAGAAACCACACTCAAAGTTGAACTTCCACAGGTATTCACTACGCTTGCGGAAGGCGCTGGAAGTGAACTGAATGGATTTGCAGTTACTGCAGCGGGTGAACTCGTACATCCTCCCACGGTCTGAGTCACTGTGTAGGTTCCGGCAGTTGACACAGTAATTGATGGAGTGTTTGCTCCCGTTGACCATACCAATCCTGTTCCGGAGGCGGTCAGTGTAGAGCTTCCGCAACCGTCAACTGCGGATACAACTGGTGCGGATGGGGCACCGGCACTTATCAAGGTTGCAGTCACAGAAGCTGAAGGGCAAGCGTCGGAGAATCCAATTGTATAAGCACCACCTGCCAAACTAGAAATCGTGTATGGAAGGGTTACACCGGTCGCGCTACCGGTTGATTGACCGGTCCATGTGATATCCCCAACTCCCGATCCATTCACAAGGATTGACCCGTCACTGGCACCGCATGAAGTTGGATTTGTCAGCGCACCGATTGTGATCTCTGGCACGGTCAATGGATTTGCCGAAATAGTTGATACCGGACTTGTACATCCTCCAATCGTTTGACTAACAGTATACATACCTGCGGTTGAGACAGTGATAGAAGACGTTGTTTCTCCTGTTGACCAGACCAAACCTGCGCCGCTTGCAGAAAGTACCGAATTGCCACAATCATCTAAGACTGAAGCTACAGGTGCTGAAGGAACTGGCGCTGTTGTAAGAGCAATCGATGCACAAGTCAAAGCCGCTTCGTCTATGCAACCTGTGCCATCTTCACCACGCACATAATACGTTTGATTTGTGGCATTAGGGATGGTGAATGTTGTTCCGGTTGTAGTTCCTACCAGTGTTCCGCCACAAGATGCCGTATAAACACTCCAGTTCGTGGCATCATTCAAGGCACCATTCATAGTGAGGGTTACCGTCTGACCTTCACATATTGTTGTCGGAGGACAAGGGATTACTGCTGAAGCGGCTGCATCGTCAAACTCAAGATCAAAATTGTCATTGGTACCACAGACGTTCGCCATTAACGAAACTACTGTTCCCTGCGGACTGGTCAGCGTAAAGCTAAGATCTCCCATTCTCGTATGTGTCCCAACAAGGTTCAATACATTTACATCATTAATCGTTCCCCCAACAGGAACAGTGATTGTCCTTGTGATCGTTCCGACAGTTGGTATTGCTGCAGGAAGATTTGTCGACGCAGCGTAAATTACACAGCCTGTGGTTGTAAAGCTAGACGGTGCAGCAAATGCAGAAGAACCACAAGTACTGTTTACTCTAACTCTCCAGTAGTAGATTGTATTCGTTGTAAGTGTCGAAGTTGAGTATGTTGAAGACGCAAGCGCTGTAGCCTGTGCAACGATTGTTGTAAACCCTGCATCAGTTGCAATTTCGATGTCATAGGTAGCACCCGGTTCAGAGTATGTACTCCAAGTGAATACTGTTGACAGCGCTACATTAGTTGCTCCATTCGCAGGAGAGATAAGTGTTATTGGATCAGGGGTTCCGTCGAGAATCGTTAGTGTTAGCGTTGATGTTTTTATACCAGAAGTACTGTTTCCTGTAACCGTGAGTGTATAGGTCCCCGGAGTGGCATTACCCGTATTACTTATTGTCAAGACACTCGTACCTGCTGGGATTACAGGATTGACGGAAAAATTTGAAGTTGCACCCGCAGGAACGCCACTCACAGAGAGTGTTACCGGATCAACATAGCCATTGAACGAACCGATTGTAACTGTGAATTCTGCGTTGCTTGGCTGACAAAGCGACACAGTGGATGGCGCTACCGAGAGAGAATAATCAAATGCCGCAGCTGTAATTGTAAAATTGTTGTTCGAAATATCGAAGAAAGTACCATTGGAACAGATCACCATAACACGGCACGTTGTTGGAGAGTAAAATATCTACATTGGCGCAGGCCACGGGGGCATTGCTGGTATTGGCCACATCCCATGTAACTGTCTGGGAGCCTCCTCCTGCCCAGCTGATACCAGTAGCTGTTGGATATAAAACTAAAAATGGTCCGGAACCAGCATCTGTTGAGACTTGGATGTCGCTGTAATCATTACAACTGCCCGGACCAGGTGCATTGTCACGAACCGTCACTCGAAAATCCATAACTCTCGATACGGACCGAATCACCTCCCAAGTAAACGGTCCATTTGTCGCCAACGATGCCAGGCTAGGAAAATAACGGGTAGGACTAGTAGACGAAGGATTACTCCTGAAATTTGGACCGCCTGTCGAGGTAGCGACCGGTGGTTGGGTGCTCACCTCAATATCCATTTGTTCCCAGTTGTAAGTGAGCGGATTACCATCTGCATCTGTTGCATTTGCGGTCAAGGCAAAAGGTGTATTTGCAGGCACCGTTACATTGCCAACAGTACCAATAACGACCGGAGCATTGTTTGATAATGCACTTGTCATTTCACACGTATGACCTGCACTCATGATTTCAACATGTATTTCCTCTAAACTTTTTCCTGAAAAGTGGTCATCCGAATTGTTTTGAACATTCGGAGCACAAATCCCGGCATACCCCATAATCGTACTTGCACTTCCTGGCTCCACTGCTGTAGCGGCATTTCTGTTACAATTATTGTTTTGCGTATGATTTGCACCGAACTGATGACCCATTTCGTGCGCCACATAATCAATATCAAACGGATCCCCAATAGGCGCAGAACTTCCTGTCACACCTCTTGCTTTGTTTCCTCCTGAACACACAACACCTAAACCGGCCAAGCCACCGCTGTTAGTCCCAAAAACATGACCGATATCGTAATTGGCAGCACCGATTACAGCATCCGTATTTGTCTGGTTCTGGTTGATCATCGTTCCAGGTGTACCGTTCGTAAAAGGATCCGTTGTTGCATTCGTATATACAATCAAATTGTTATTGGCAATGATTGTCATTGTAATAGCCATGTCTTTTTCGAACACTCCGTTCACTCTATTCATAGATGTCGCTTGAGCAGCTAACGCCAAAGCCACCGTTCCTCCATGAAAAGCAGTGTATTCGCCCGTCGCAGACAATGCAAGGCGGTAAGTCCTCAACTGACAGGTTCCAAACATCTTGTTTGTTCCCTGATCTTTCACACCGGTTTTATCAGTGATATCTCCATTAAAAGAGCACTCAAACGACTTTGATGTAATAAAATCATTTCTTTTGTAAACAATGTAGTAATCTGTATTTCCGTTAACCGCCGGATCAATGTAGATCGTTGATTCACCGGGAATCATAATCATTGCATGAAGACCCTTCGGAGTAATATCCCATTTCACAAACGTTCCAGTGGCCGCATCTCCGGCATCATAGGTTCGAATCTCCGGGAACTTGTTGACCAAGGCTTTATCCATGGTGCCATTCTCCATAGCTTTATAGAAGTGTATTGATCCATCTGCATGAGGAAAGGAAAGATTCGCAATGAAACCTCCTGAGGCATCATCCCGATGAATCACTCCTTGCATTTGAGACTTCAAGTTTTCAACATCAATCAAATAGTATTTCGCATTTTCAGCATTTATCTGCAGCTGACCGGCTGCCATGACTGTTGATTTTGAGACTTCCGAAAGTGGATATGAGACATTTTTTACTGACTGTCCCAGCGAACATAGAGAAACAAACAGAAACAAAAGGGACGGACACCCTTTAAAAATAGAGGAGATAAATGGTTTCATAAAGTTTTAGTCTTAGCGTAGCTAAATTAAGCTAAAATGACTTTAATTCCACAAATAAATCCTTAGATACAGATAGATTTTACTGAGTTGATCCCACTCAGCTAAACAACGAGTCTACAAACTCATGTTTATCAAAAAGTTGCAGATCGCTCATTCCTTCACCCACCCCAATATATTTGACAGGGATCTTCATTTGATCAGAAATGCCAATCACTACACCTCCCTTGGCCGTACCATCGAGTTTGGTGATTGCGAGGGCATTGATATCCGTAGCAAGAGAAAACTGCTTGGCTTGTTCGAAGGCATTTTGACCTGTTGAACCGTCCAGTACCAATAAAATCTCATGCGGTGCTCCCGGCACAACCTTTTCCATCACGCGTTTGATCTTACTCAACTCATTCATCAGGTTTACTTTATTGTGTAAACGTCCGGCAGTATCTATAATCACCACATCTGCATTCTGAGCCTTTGCAGACTGTAAGGTATCAAACGCTACCGAGGCAGGATCAGCCCCCATTCCTTGTTGAACAATTGGCACTCCTACCCTCTCAGACCAAATAATCAGCTGATCCACAGCAGCAGCTCGGAACGTATCTGCAGCTCCAAGAACCACTTTTTTGCCCGCATTTTTAAATTGATGTGCAAGCTTACCAATAGTCGTTGTTTTTCCAACACCATTCACACCAACTACCATGATCACATACGGATTGTTTTCAGGTTTTTCGAACTCAATCGAACCAATGGAACCAGAGTTATTCTCTTCGAGAAGTGCGGCGATTTCCTCTTTCAGAATTGATTGAAGCTCATTCGTACCAAGCACCTTGTCGCGAGCTACTCTGGATTCAATGCGATCAATAATCTTCAAGGTTGTCTCAACGCCAACATCCGAGGTAATCAATACTTCTTCCAAGTTGTCAAGCACCTCATCGTCCACCTTAGATTTTCCAATGATGGTACGCGCAAGCTTCGAGAGAAAACTTTGTTTTGTCTTTTCAAGCCCTTTGTCGAGGCTTTCTTTTTTATCCTTTGAAAATAATCCGAAAAATGCCATGTGTTAAAAATAACAAAAGCCCCAAAGAAAGGAGCTTTAAAATAATTTATGTCAGAGATCGCTTAGTTCTTTGCGAACCACTCTTTCACTTTATCATTGTGAACGATCTCTTCTTTGAACGTGTAGGAACCTGATTTCTCAGACTTCACCATTTTAATCACCTTCGTGTGCTCTTTTCCTCCACCTTTTTGTAAGGATGCTACTACTTTCTTTGCCATGATTCAATTATTTAATCTCCTTATGAACCGTCATGCGCTTCAATATCGGATTGAATTTTTTAATTTCCATACGATCAGGGGTATTCTTACGGTTCTTCGTCGTAATGTAACGTGAAGTTCCTGGCATCCCTGAATCCTTGTGCTCAGTGCACTCTAGGATCACTTGAATTCTGTTTCCTTTTGCTTTCTTAGCCATTTTTATTCTTTTTAGTGTCTACCGTTTCACAACGGATAGAACAGGATTATTTCAAATACCCCTTCTCTCTTGCTTCTTTAACACAAGCGGAAATACCCTTCTTATTGATCGTTCTCAGCGCAGAAGTCGAAATCTTCAACGTTACATATCGATCCTCTTCTGGAAGGTAGAACTTTTTTGAGACCAGGTTCGGGTAAAATTTACGTTTTGTTTTACGGTTAGAGTGTGAAACGTTGTTCCCTACCATTACCGATTTACCCGTAAGTTGACAAACTCGTGACATTTCTTATTGTTTTATCCTAATTCTAAATGGGGTGCAAAGTAACTACTTTTTTACAAAAAGCACAAGTGTTCTCTACTTTTTTTCAAAAGAAATGCCTAAAATTCGACATCTGAGCATATTAAGCGCAGTAAGAACAGTCATTTGAATGTTTCTTTCGCGATTATCTCCAAATCTAAAACAATGCGATTCCACTCCATTTTTGTCACTCACCGCAACCCACACACTCCCTACCGGAATTTCATCTGTACCGCCATCAGGGCCTGCAATTCCCGATGTTGATATGCAATAATCGACACCTAACTTAATTCGACCATAGATGGCCATTTCTTCCACGACCACTTTACTTACGGCAGTATATTCACTGATATGATCTTGGACCACCCCTGCAAGCTGCACTTTCAATTGATTAGAATAGGTAATCAAAGATCCCTGAAAATACTCAGAAGAACCCGGAACCGAAATCAGGCTATGCGCCAGCGCACCACCGGTGCAACTTTCAACAGAACCTAAAGTTGAACCGTTCTTCATGAGAAGCTTACCGACTACCTCCGAAAGGGATTCATCCTGTATTCCATACACGTATCTTGGAAACGAATCTTGTAATTCTTTAAAGAACTTCTCAATTTCATTCTTTCGTTGAGCACCTTCGTAGGAAGTTAATCTCAATTTAACCATTCCGGGCGAGGGCAAATAGGCTAAACCTAATCCTGCATTTCTTACTCTCTCCTCCCAATTAGAAATTTTATCAGCCAGAAAAGACTCTCCGATGCCCTGAGTCATAAGCGTGTAATGGTACAACGACACCAAATTGCCCTTTTGCACCAAACGGGGAAACACTTCATTGAGCATAATTCCTTTCATCTCGTAAGGAACTCCGGGCATACTGATGACAATACATCCTTCCTTTTCAAACCACATCCCTGCAGCTGTACCGTAAATATTATCAAGTATCACTGCATCTACAGGAAGATCAGCCTGTCGGATATTCGCTTCGAGCATGGGACGGTTTCTTGAGGAAAAAAATGCCTCTATCCGCTTCAGAGTTGGCTCATGACATTTTAACTTAGTTTGAAAATAATCAGCTAATGTGAACTTGGTAATATCGTCTTTTGTCGGACCAAGACCGCCTGTAATAAAAACTATATCCGATCTTTTTACTGCAACACCTACTGCATCCCGGATCGCTTGCTCATCATCAGAGATAACAGTAACAAAATTGTTCCGAATTCCGCGAAGCGAACATTCCATTCCGATCCAGGAGGCATTCGTATTAACCGTTTGCCCAATAAGCAACTCATCCCCGATCGAAATTATTTCTGCTGTCATTTCCTTTTAAACTTTGCAATCGATTCAATGTGTCCGGTATGTGGAAACTGATCCACCAGAGAAAATTTTTCCAACGCATACCCAGCCTGCCTCAATAGGTCCGTATCTCTTGCCTGCGTAGACGGATTACACGATATATAAACAATGTTATCTGCACAAAGTTCAATCGTTTTTTGAAGCGTTTTCGGGGCAATCCCTGCTCTTGGTGGATCGAGTATGATTGTTGCAATTTTACCGTTAAATTCAGGATGTTCTTTTAAAAACTTACCGACATCCGCAGCATAAAAATCAATTCCAATAATCGCATTTCGCGATGCATTACGTTTGGCATCTTCGATGGCCTCTTCTACAATATCCACTCCTACAATCTGAGCATTCCCGCCCCTTTTCGCCAAGAGCTGTCCAATAGTTCCGGTACCACAAAACAAATCCATGACCACCTTATCTTCAGGAAGATCTTCTTCAAAAACATAATCTAACGCTTTTGAATAAAGCAATTCAGCGCACTTTGGGTTCGTCTGAAAAAAACTCTCCATGGATATTTCGAACTCAAGCCCCAAAAGCTTTTCGATGACGACTGGTGAACCATAGAGCAGTTTATTCTCCCCATTTTCGATTTTTGCTCGATCAGCCACATTGTCATTGATGGTATGCTGAAGACCTGCCAGACGCTTACCAAGCTTTCCGACAAGAAATTCAACCAATGCCTCTCGATCAAAGAGATCCAAACCGTCAGACGATGTCACCAAATTGATCAATAGTTGATCCTGATAAAATGACTTACGCACCACAAGATATCTGAAGAATCCCGTTTTTTTAGGCGGATGCCATGCAGGAAGTCCTGATTTAAACAGAAAATCCCTTACTTCCTTAAGCATTTGCTCCCATTCAAGGTCAAACAAGCCACTGGGAGCATTTAAATTCTCTACTTTCCACCACGTTCCACGCCTTTTAAACCCGAGGGCAAATGCATCATCTTTCTCTTCACCGCTCTGAGGATCATGTTCAATGGAAGAAAACCCATATTCCATTTTATTTCTGTAGAAATAATGATCCGGAGATGAAATAAATGCATCAAATCGATCCTGCAGATCTCTGACTCCGGAAATCCTGGAAAAAACCTCAATTGTAGAAGTTCTCTTTGCATTTTCTTGTGCTTCAACCGGTACAAAAATGTATGGTCCACCCGATATTTCCTGAAATTTTTCTACGATTTCGATCGGAGAACGGCGAATAATATCTATTAATTTTGCCTCCGCATGTCTTTTGCGTTTCGTATCAATTTTTGCTCTTACACGTTGCCCTGGAAAAGCATTATCAACAAAAACTACGTAATGGCCGTCTTCTGTCGGCACCCGAGCAATTCCCCGTCCGCCAAAAGCATAGGAATCAATATCGAGCTCTACAATTTCACCCCGGTGAAACATACTTTAAGAATTGATTAAAGGAAACGATCAGATCATTCCACGAATGACTCCTTTGTCGGAACCTTCCACAAAATTAAGGATCATTTCCCGAATGTCCGAGTGCGGCATCTGGTCTTTAATCGCCTCAATGCCTTTCGAGATATTGTTATTTTGAACGTAAAGAATGCGATAAATATCTTCGATTTCCCTTACTTGGTCATCGGAATATCCCCTTCTGCGGAGTCCCACAGAATTTACACCAGCAAATGTAAGTGGTTCACGCGCAGCCTTAATGAACGGAGGTATATCTTTTCGAATGAGAGAGGCACCACCTATGAACGTGTGTGCACCAATTACAGCAAACTGCTGTGCGGCCACTTTACCTTCGAGAATTGCAAAATCATCGATTTTTACGTGTCCGGATAATCCGACGTAGCTTGCTAAAATCACATTGTTACCTATCTGGCAATCGTGAGCAACATGCACATACGTCATTAACAGACAATTGGAACCAATAGTGGTTTTTAACTTATCTTTTGTTCCTCTGTGGATCGTTACACATTCTCTGATCTTTGTATGGTCTCCAATTTCAACAGTCGTATATTCCCCGTCGA
>JAJTDX010000105.1 GCA_021298235.1 Cryomorphaceae bacterium
CTATCCCCAGCGCAATACTGAAAATAAGAAGTGTAGATGGCTTAAGCGGAATTCCTAAGAAGCCCATAATTCCTGCTGTGAAGAGCAAAGGAACGATATTGGGAATCATCGCCACAGCCACCATTCTCCAGGAACGGAACAACATGGCCATTAGCAACGAAATACAAATAATCGCAAAAACAATACTCGAAAAAAGATTATTCACAAGATACCTCGTGCCTTCGGAGGCTATTACAGATGTTCCCGTTATCTTAACATCGAAATATTCATTGTCTATGGCCGTTCTGAGCTTCTGTCTGAAACCTTGTTGACCAATGTATTTCTTCAATGTTTCCGGATCATTGTTAAACTTGAACTGGAGATCTTCGTTTCCATTGGCAATAACTTCAGCAACCGCATTGTAGAGTACCGGGAATTCCGACAACAAAGAATCAGTATAAAGCTTGAGCTTGGTTTCTGTTTTTGAATAAAGAAATTCTATTCTCCGTTTATCGGGATTCATAATGCTGTCTATCATGCCGTGAACACGAGCCGTAACTTCAGCCTGCTCATAGGATCCGATATCTTTCATCTGGCAACGCACCCGCAACGTCGTATTGGCAGTATCAACTAGTTCCTTTTCTGAGAAACCGCCATTTGAGTTCGCCAACTGAAAATTGTCCCGGTATTTTTTTAATCGGAGCATATCTCTTTTGGCGATGAGTTCATAGCGATCAGGATCATTTCCATAATACACCATGTTGATGAATTTCAGGAAATTCACAATAGAAATCGACTTTGAGAAGAGTGTATCTGATTCGATATTGTTTTGAATGGTTTCAACTCTTTCCAACGTCGATTTTTTCCAAAGTCTTCCCGGCTGTTTATAGTTGATCATGATTTCGAAAGGAATGGATCCTCCGAAATTGGCTTCTAAAAATTTGAGATCAGAAACGATCTGGTCGTCTTTTGGAAGATCCCCTGTCAGCTGACCAGCTGTTTCTATGGTGCTCAATCCCCAAATACCCAGTCCAATAACAGCCACTACAGACACATAGATCCAGCGTCTTTTCTTTAGAATCATGAATTCCAATGACGAGATCAAGCCGGAAGCAAGCTTTCTATCAAGATGTCTTAATTGGCGCTCCCTCGGCACTTTAACCAGAGAATTGAAAATCGGTAAAAGCGTTAGGGAGATCACGAATACACCCATAACATTTAACCCTGCGGTCAGCCCGAACTCAAACAACTTTTCTGAATTGGTAAAGCAAAACGTAAGAAATCCAACCGCTGTAGTGAAATTCGTCATAAACGAAGCGATACCGATGTTTTGAATTACCCGAACAAGGCCTTTGATTTTGTTGCCATGTTCTTTGATCTCCTGATGGTATTTGGTAATCAGATAGATACAGTTGGGGACACCGATCACAATCATCAGCGGAGGTATCAAAGCAGTAAGAATAGAGAGGCTGAAGCCCATAACGGCCATACTCCCGAGAGCCCAAATAACAGCAACAGCTACCACAATGAGACAGATGATTACAGCCTTAAAAGATCGGAAAAAGAAATAGATAAGTAGCGCCGTTACAATCAAAGAAAGACTGATGAAAAAGTACATTTCATTCTGGATCCTTTTGGCAATGATAACCCTAAGGTGAGGCAAGCCTGCAAAACGAATTTTACCGAAATACGGCTCATAGGTCTGAGCCAATTCTTCAATTTCCAATACAACCGCTGATTTCTTTTTATCCATCAAATACCTTTCGTCGATGGATACAAGCATAAGCGAGACATTGCTGGAGTCATTGTAAAGCAATCCTTTATAAAGAGGATTCAAACGTATTACCCGCTTTATACTGTCTATGTATTCAGAAGAAACATTGTTTTCTTTCGGATCAAAGATCCGATGTATCTCGAATGAGCTTTTCTCTCTGTTGTTTTCGAGCGAGAACAAATGTGCTTCTGAGAGAGGCTCCCGTTCAACTCCATCAATCTTTAAGATGGAATCCCCCAGCTCTTTCCATTTTCTGAACAGGCGAGGCGAATAAAGAGAGTCAGACTGAACTGCTATTACCAATGTACCTCCGTCTTCGCCAAATGCTTTCTTAAAATCTTTGTAGATCCTTGTGGCCTCAGAATCCTTTGGAAGCATTATACCGTATTTGTTTTCGAGTTGCAAGCCGGAAAATGCTTTAAACCCTAAATAGACAGTGATCAAGGTCATTGCTCCTAAAACAATGAACCGAAATTTAAGTATTGTATTTGCAAGCCATTTCCACATTCTGCGGGAGTGATTTTAAGGTCTAAAGGTAAATAAAATAGCCAACCTGACAAGTTACGGGTGCAAGTCCGTGGCAAGCCATTCAAAGAATTCTCGTTGCCAAAGGACACTGTTCTGTGGACTTTGAACCCAATGTCCTTCCGTAGGAAAGTAGAGAAATTTGCTTCGAATTCCTTTAAGTTGAGCAGCTTGAAAGGCTTGCATTCCTTCACTTTCCGGAACTCTGTAATCCAGCCCGCCATGGATGACCAATATAGGTGTGTTCCAGTTTTGGACGTAATTATGTGGACTGAATTTTTTATAATTTTCTTTGTTGACATCCAGCCAATAGGGGCCACCATGATCCCAATTTGCAAAAAACAATTCTTCGGTAGTGCCATACCAACTCTCGAGGTTGAACAATCCACAATGAGCAATGAATGTCTTGAAGCGATTCTGATGGATTCCGGCGAGCATATACACCGAATATCCGCCGTAAGAAGCCCCAACAGCACCAAGTCGCGTTTCATCTACGTAAGGTTCTTGTGAGGCATTGTCGACGGCTGACAGGTAATCTTTCATGGCTTGTCCTCCCCAGTCCTTGGAGATGGCATCGTTCCATTCCTGTCCGAAACCCGGCAAACCTCTTCGGTTCGGTGCAACGACGATATAACCTTTGGAAGCCATTAATGCTAAATTCCACCTGTATGAAAAAAACTGACTAACAGGGCTTTGCGGGCCGCCATTACAATAAAGCAATGCAGGATATTTTTTTGCCGGATCAAAATCTGGTGGGTAAACCATCCATACGAGCATTTGTTTGCCATCCGTCGTTTGAACCCAACGTTCCTCTACTTTTGGCATTTTTACACTGGCCAACAATTCATCATTGGACGATGTTACCTTGGACACTTTTCCCTTTTTCAGACTTACCATATAAAGCTCCGTGGGTGCGACCATGGATTGTCTTCCGGCAACGAGCTGTTCACCAAAAACAGAGACACTCACATAGTCATATGGACCTGATGTTATCTGAGAAATAGTTCCTGAATTTAGCTCCACACGGAAAATCTGTTCTGTGCCTTTAGTTGGGGAAATGAAAAAAATACTTTTCCCATCTGGGTGCCATGAAAAACTCCCAACCGAAAGGTCCAGTTTTGAGGTAAGATTTAAAATTTGTCCATCCTTTTTTCGGATTTTGAGATCATTTTTATCTGCCTCAAAGCCATCTCGCGCCATGCTCAACCAAGCCAGGTCACCATTGATTGAACAAGCAGGGTAATTGTCGTAGCCCCTATTGCCATCAGTCAAACAAACTGTTTTCAGTGATGCAATGTCAAATTCATAAAGTTCGCTGTTTGTGCTTAAGGCAAATTCCTTCCCGGTTTTCTTTTTTGATGTGTAGATGACCTTTTTTGAGTCATGAGAAAAGCAAAACTGATCCGAACCGCCATGTGGCCCGAGAATTCCATCAAAAGATTCCCCCGACAAAAGGTCACAGCTTTCAAGAGAAACCATCTCTCCTTCAAATCCCAAAACCACCTTGTGCAAAATGAGATGTCTTCGCTGATAATCGTCGTAATGGTCCCAGTGGCGATACATCAGATCCTCCTCCAAACGCGCATTGGATTTTGCAAGATCTGGGTATTTCTCAGCCAACGTTGACCTTACCTTGACGGCTTCAATTGTCACAATGTTTTTACCATCCGAAGAAAGCTTAAATCCCTCTAATTCTATGTCTTTGAAGTGTGAGCATTGTCGCTTTCCCGAACCATCCGTCTTAAGCTGCCATAGCTGTAAGCCCTCATTTTCAGAAGACATATACCAAATGGTATTGTTGGGACCCCATTGGACTTCCATTTCAGAGAAAGGAGTTGTTGTCAATTGCCGACTCTTCCCCTGCTTTACATCATACACGTAAATATCTGTATTTCCTGTGTTTGCAGTTAGATCATAAGAACGCTGTGTATACAATACGTACTTCCCGTCAGAGGAAAGCGTTCCTCCCGAAATACGGTTGAATTTCCATAACAATTCAGGTGTCAGATAAGACTGCGAAAATCCGACCATGGACAGACATGCCCAAAGAAAAACTATGATATATTTCATTGGAAATTTGTGTGTGGTTAGCGCTGTTCCTCCAAGCTTTCCTGAAGACCTTTGGAACGCACCAAATCAACAGCACTTTTCAGAGATAAGTAAAGCAAGACCACTGACAAATTGCACAAGAGAATCTCCTCCATTGGGAGGTTATATCGCCAAAGCAAAAGTGAAATATTCACAATGACAAGCAGAACGATCATCAGACGCTGAAAAAATTTAATTCCTTTCATCCACATTAGGTTTGACTAAAGTTACTGAGGAACGGAAGGCTTAAAAAATCGAAGCTGAAAACTTGTTCACACCACTTAGTAGAAAACTTCGAGGATAATTGGCTTTTCGCTGTTGCGGATAAACACATCCAGCACAGCGAAATAATTCTCTGAAACCATTGTACATCCTTCGCTTGTGCAGATAGGAAAAGTTTGTTCGTCGTCAGGCACACAGTTATAGCTGTGTAACACCACATATCGTTCAAACGCTCTGTCATTGCTAAATTCCAGTCCATGAAGCTTGTACGCTCTACCAAAATTACCAATGTACGCAGCTCCGATCTTGTATTTCCCGAGAGAAGTGCATAGTGAACCGGGAACATTACTGAATTTCAGGCTATCCTCCACACCTGTCTCGGAACCAATGCCATGAGCAACCAATCCTTTGCTCAGAACAGTCAAGTTTTGCATGTCGAAAACAAACAATCTGTTTTTACCGGACTGTTGTCGCATGTCGATGAGTATGGCAAGCTCATCAGAATATTCGGATTGATTGGCTAGAAACTGACTTAATTCCTTCGCTTTGTTCCTCATTCGTTCATGAATGTGGAGTGTATCACTTTCTGTGTCAGAGTTAAAAATAGTATTTCCTTCACCTTGAGCACAAGAAAAAAGGGCAATTAAACAGGAGGTCAGAAAAATCAGGAGTAAGATCCAACGCATTTTTAAAATTTGGTGAAGAATGCGTCTTTTTAGAAAAGTAACAGAACCTTAGATAAATCCTTTTTGAGTTAGAATCCGTGACATTTCATTTTGCAGTTTCAGAGCTTCTTGATGAGCCTTTTGCGCAAAATCCTCGTTATGAGATGCATAGATGATTGCCCTGGAAGAATTCACCAATAATCCACAATCTTTGTTCCAACCATAGTTGCAGACATCTTCAAGTGAACCACCTTGAGCCCCAACACCCGGGACCAAAAAGAAGTGGTCTGGGACTACTTCACGCACTGCGGCTATGTCTTCGGCGCGCGTTGCGCCTACCACATACATGAGATTTTCAGGGGAACCCCATGAGGATGACTTTTGCAAAACAGATTTAAATAACTCGGTTCCCGAGTCATCTTTGATCATTTGAAAATCCAATGCACCTGCGTTTGAAGTGAGCGCAAGAAGAATGACCCATTTGTTTTCAAACTCAAGGAAAGGCGTGACGCTGTCATTGCCCATGTAGGGTGCAACGGTTACAGAATCACACTTGAGGTACTCAAAAAATGTTTTCGCGTAATAGGTAGAGGTATTTCCGATGTCACCGCGCTTGGCATCTGCAATGGTAAATATTTCTTCAGGAATATATTCCAATGTTTTCTTAAGCGATTCCCACCCTTTGGGACCATAACACTCATAAAATGCAATATTCGGTTTATATGCCACCGCGAAATCTTTGGTAGCTTCAATGATCGCCTTATTGAATTCAAAAATAGGATCCTCGGAATCCAATAAATGCTTTGGGATCTTGTTTAAATCGGTATCCAGCCCCACACAAAGGAAAGACTTTTTTTTACGAATTTGTTCGATCAACTCTTTGCGCGTCATTGCATTGCCTCCTGTCCTTTCAATTTTTCTGCATTTTCTGCAAGCTTCAAAGAATCGATCATTTCTTTGATGTTCCCGTTCATAAAATCTCCTAAGTTGTACATCGACTTATTAATCCTGTGATCGGTTATTCTACCTTGCGGATAATTGTACGTTCGAATTTTATCTGATCTGTCACCCGATGCAACCAACGTTTTGCGTTGAGCTGCACGCTCGTTGTGAACACGATCGAGCTCTGCCTGATATAAGCGTGACCTCAAAACCGAGATCGCCTTTTCAAGATTTTTATGCTGCGAACGACCGTCCTGACATTCGACAACTGTTCCCGTCGGAATGTGGGTCAAACGGATAGCAGATTCTGTTTTATTAATGTGCTGACCACCAGCACCGGAAGCCCGAAACGTGTCTTTACGAACGTCGTTCATATCGAGATTGAAATCCACTTCTTCAGCTTCAGGCAATACCGCCACAGTAATTGCGGAAGTATGCACACGCCCTTGTGATTCGGTTTCAGGGACGCGTTGAACGCGATGTACACCAGACTCAAACTTCAGCATACCGTAGATTCCGGTACCTGTAATTTCCATTGAAATCTCTTTGTAGCCTTTTACCGAACCTTCAGAAGAATTGAGTATGTCGTACTGCCACCCCATTTCCTTGAAGAACATTGTATACATTCGGAAACAGTCTTCGACAAAGATACATGCTTCATCTCCGCCGGTTCCTCCTCCATTAGGGGACGACGCTCTTCAAGCGCAAGCAATTCCTCCTTCGCCATTTCGCGCATTTCTGCATCCGTTTCGGTCTCCAGCAATTCTTTGGTACTCTGAATATTTCCCACTAAATTCTTAAAATCCAGATACACCTGATCAATTTCTTCCAGGTCCTTGTATTCTTTGTTCAGCTTCACGTAACGCTCCATGTCTGAAATAATATCCGGATCCACAATCATTTTACCTACTTCGACAAAGCGGAAATGTATGGCCTCGAGCTTGGATAACAGGTCACTCATAAACGATCAATATTCAAAGGTACCATAGGGAGAAACAATCGTAACTTTTTTATTCTCATGGGCCTCTACACGGCCAACGATCTGTGCAGGAATGTCGAATGATTCGGAGATGCGAATAATTTCTGACGCCAGTGCTTCAGGGACATACAATTCCATTCGATGTCCCATGTTGAACACCTTATACATTTCCTTCCATTCCGTTCCGGATTCCTTTTGGATTAATTCAAAAAGTGGTGGAATTGGAAAAAGATTGTCTTTGATCACATGGACATTTTCCACAAAATGCAAGACTTTGGTTTGAGCGCCTCCGGAACAATGCACCATCCCGTGAATGCTTTTACGGTGGCTATCCAATATTTTTTTAATAACAGGCGCATAAGTGCGCGTCGGTGACAAGACAAGTTGTCCCGCATCCAAAGGAGTTCCTTCAATCTTATCTGTAAGCTTCTTTGAACCAGAATACACCAATTCCTTAGGAACAACAGGATCGTAACTTTCAGGGAAATCGGAAGCAAGCTCATGCGAAAAGACGTCGTGACGGGCAGAGGTCAATCCATTGCTACCCATCCCTCCATTGTATTGCGTTTCGTAGGAGGCCTGGCCAAACGAAGCCAAGCCCACGATCACATCGCCGGGTTGAATTCGGTCGTTCGAAATCACCTCACTTCGCTTCATTCGACACACCACCGTAGAGTCCACAATGATGGTGCGAACAAGATCCCCGACATCGGCCGTTTCTCCTCCTGTGGAATGGATTCCAATTCCCTGGGAGCGAAGTGTTTCGAGCAGCTCTTCCGTACCATTAATAATCGCGGAGATCACCTCCCCCGGTACCAGATTTTTATTTCGGCCGATTGTTGAAGACAAGAGAATTTTATCCGTTGCTCCCACACATAGCAGATCATCAATATTCATGATCAGGGCATCCTGTGCAATACCCTTCCAAACAGAAAGATCACCGGTTTTCTTCCAATACATATAGGCAAGGGAAGACTTCGTACCTGCGCCGTCGGCATGCATCACAATACAATAATCGTCCTCCCCGGTAAGGTAATCCGGAACGATCTTGCAAAACGCTTTTGGAAACAATCCTTTGTCGACATTTTTAATCGCGTTGTGCACATCCTCTTTCCCTGCGGAAACGCCTCTCAGATTGTAACGGGTATCTGCCATCCTGCTCGTTTGAGGGACAAAGATAGAACGAAAAGGAAAAAGGGCAATTTTAAATGAAATCGAAAAAACTGTTTTGTCCTTTAAAGTCTGTTTGAAGTGACTTATTACTGTTCGGTTATCTGTTTATTTTATATATTCGAGCAAATTAAATTTATGAGATTTAGTCGTGATTCTTTACAAGAAAGTGCTGCAATTTTCACCTTTTTACTAATCGCTTTGGCCTTTATATTAATCATCGTTTTTTCTTTCAAATCCTGCCGTCAAGAAAAAATCCGCTACAAAGGGCCTTATAAAACCTACCAAGATCAAGAAGGAAATCAATTTAAAAGTGTAAAAATAGGTGGGCGTGAATGGATGGAGAGTAATTTAAAATCAAGAATTTTTCAGAATGGTGACACCATCTTTCTAGCAAGTAATGCTGATGAGTGGAAGGAGGCAAATCAGAAGAAAATTGCTGCATGTTGCTGGTTCCAATTCAATTCAACTAAAAAATATAACGGCCTTTATTACAACCATTATGCAGTATCCGATCCTCGAGGCCTAGCTCCCAGAGGATGGAGTATCCCCAACGTGAAAGAATTTGACAAAGACATATCCAAAAATTCAAGAACCGGCAACGTTCTATACGATTACTGGAACAATACGGATGTCTGTTATTCTCATCATGCATCAACATCAGGTTGGACTTTTGGGGATAGCGGATATAATCAATCAGGATTGAATGTTTTGGCCGCCAGCAGTTGCTCAGAAGATGGAAAATTTGTTTCGGCCGGAAGATCTGCAAGTTTTTGGACTTCAAATTCTGTCAATAAACGTAAGTCAAAAAAATTATACTTTCACCCGTGTGTAAACTCCTGGTCAGATTGTATTCAATTTAAAACTATTGCAAGGGAGTCGGGTCTTAATGTTCGATGTATAAAATCTCACTAAGCAATTGTATCCTGACTTTTGAATCTGCAGTTTTTCCCATTCGACCTTCAATTAACGCATCCGTTCAAGGTATCTGTGTTCAGCAGAACTACAACTCCAATCATCATTTTAAAGCTCGAACATGAGGGTGTAATTGGATTGGGAGAATCCAGCATGCCACCGTATCTCGGCGAGACGCAACAAAGCGTAATGCAGTTTCTATCAAAGATCAACTTGAGTCAGTTTCAAAATCCATTTGATATAGATACTATCCTCTCACATATAGATTCCATTGAAAAAGAAAACAATGCTGCCAAAGCCGGATTCGATATCGCATTGCATGATTTGGTAGGAAAACTTCAAAAAAAGTCCGTGGGTGAGTTATATAACGTTCCGTTTCAATCGAAAAAAACATCCTTCACGATTGGAATTGACACTCCCGAAAAAATGGAACAAAAAGCAAGAGAAGGGATAGAGCTTGGATTTAAAATTCTTAAAATCAAACTTGGAACGGATTACGACAGAGCGATTATGGACCGTATGCTTTCTTTTTGGGAAGGACCTTTTTCTGTTGATGCGAACCAGGGATGGAAAAGTAAAGAACAAGCACTCGAACTAACTAAGATGCTAACGGACAAAGGAGTGCTTTTTATAGAACAACCCTTCCACTTTGAAAATTTTGCCGACTCAGCCTGGCTCACAGAAAGAAGTTCCGTGCCCATCATTGCCGATGAAAGCATCAAACGTTTTTCAGATTTAGAAAAAATCAGAAATTCATTCAGTGGAATAAACGTGAAACTCATGAAATGCACAGGAATTGCGGAAGCCTTTCGGATAATCAATGAAGCAAAAAAGAATGGACTAAAAATAGTCACAGGATGCATGGCAGAATCCTCATGTGCTGTGGGTGCTATGTCACATTTAAGTTCTTTGGCAGATTGGGTAGATCTGGACGGTCCGTTTCTGATGAAGAACGATCCTTTCGAAGGAGTAACACTCAGCGATGGGCAATTGAAATTAAACAGTAAAACAGGAATCGGGATACATCTCAAAGAATGATTCTACATCGAATTTTTCAAAGGATTTAACTCAAATAAATCAGACATTCAGTACTTTTGTGCCGTGAGAATTCTTCTGCTGCTGTTTCTTTTTATCGGAATAAATGCAAGCGTAACCTATGCCCTCACACCTAATCCACAAACCCGTCCGGAAGATGCTGAAAAGAGGTGGTTAATTGCGCCGATTTTTGGTTCATCGAATTCAAAGACAAAGGAATTAAGTACTATCTTCCGAGAGATCATTTTCGGAAATTATTCACAGGCTGAATTAAACATACGATCACTTAAGAGAAAACATCCAAGAGACCTGAGTCTCCGATCTATCCTGTTTGTTTATGAAGCCAACATTAAATACAACAAAAGTTCATTTCAAGAATCAGTTGATTTGTGCGATTCAGCCATCAAATCAGTACCAAAAAGCCATTATCAAATTCTTCACAAGGCATTAAATTTTAAAGCAAAAGCGCTGGGAGCCTTGAGTGAAAACAAAGAATCATTAAATATTCTGAACAAAGTAGTTAAACGTTGTTTAAAAATCGATCGCTACAATCTGGGGGCAGCATATTATTTCATAGGCACCATTTACTCTGACCTTGGTAATTATAAGACGAGTTCGGTATACATCATGAAAAGTATACCTGTGAGAAGAGAGGTAAATGATCAGCTGGGGCTAGCGGCTAGTTACGCCTTCATGGGACTTTGTTACGCGGGATTGGACCGTTATGGTCAAGCCATAGAGATAATTCATAGAAGTATTCGGATCAGAGAAACGTTAAACGACAAGCGTGGATTAGCTAATTCATATCTTTCCATGTACAAGGTATATTATGAATTGGGAGAAATAAAGCGGGCGCTGAATTCAGAGTATAAAAGTTTGAAGATCTGCACTGAACTCAAAGACTTGCAATGCGTCTCGGGCAGATATACGAATCTCGGCCAACTGCATCAAAAACTTGGGCAATACGACAAAGCGTTGTACTTCCATAAGAAGGCTTTGACATTGAGTAAAAAGTTAAATATCAAAAATCGCATAGCTTTGGTGTATGAAAACCTCGCCAGGCTATATGTGGTCAAGAACCAACTGCCATCCGCTCAGTTCCATCTTGACTCCAGCTTAGTTCTTCGCAATGAGATCGGTGATGAAGAAGGTGTCATTTCGCTGAATGTCCTGTTAGCTCAAATTAGGTTAAAAAGTGGTCAAATAAACGATGGAAGAATTCAAGCCTCCAAAGCATTGGTAAAAGCACAAAATCTCGGAATTCGTTCTGTAGAACGCGATGCCCATCAAGTACTAAGTGAAATCGAAGTAGGTTCCAGAAATTTCGCTGAAGCACTTTATCACTTCAAAAAATACACCCACCTCAAAGACAGTTTATTTAGTATCGATCAATCCAAGCAACTGGTAAGGCAGGAGCTGAAATTAAACTACGAAAAGAAAGCGCTCAGGGATAAGCAAATACAGGACAGAATCAAAGAGCAGGCAAGAAAGGAAAGTGATGAACAAAAAAGAATGATTACA
>JAJTDX010000017.1 GCA_021298235.1 Cryomorphaceae bacterium
TCCGTTACAATTACAATTAACGGGAAACTGCCAGTTTCCTGCCCCTGCTCCTGCTCCACCGCCAATTATAGCTGCACCTCCATTTGCTGCAAACCCAGGATTTCCATTAGACATTGTCCCAGCTGAACCGCCACCACCACCTGATTCTGTTCCGTTTACCCCATATGAACCCGTACCTCCTGCTCCTCCATAGTAACTGACAGTGCCGCCAATATTGCCACTGCTAACAGCATTTGCCCCAGGCGCAGTATTGAAATCAAGGGTTGCACTAGAACCACCTAGCCCACCTACCGCGAGTAGGGTCGTGTTTGATCCAAACCATGTGCTGCCTCCATTTCGATTTGTTGATGTGGTAAGACCGTTGCCACCATTACCTACGGAATAATTAAATACTTGTCCTGGAGTTACAATAAAATCCTTCTCTACATACCCGCCTCCTGAGCCACCACCTGCTGCTGCTGCCTGGCCGGTTGCAGCACCACCAGAGCCACCACCTCCCCAGCATTGAACTCTAATAGAATAAATTCCTTGAGGCACGGTATAACTACCCGTTAGATTCGTTGTTGCCCCAGTAATATTTCTCACTGTATCAGAATAGATTTGAGCATTGATTTGCCCTATCCCAAAAAGCAGAATATTTAAAAGTAGGTATCGCATGAAATGAATATTTTACTGTTTTACAATCTTAACCACCTGATGTGCGAGTTTTAGGTAATACAAACCCGAATTGAATTGAGATAAATTAATAGTTTGAATACTTTCTTTTGTTTCGCCTTCAAGCACTTTTCTTCCCATAGAATCAAAAAGAGAAAAGGATAAATCTGTTTCCAAATTGCTTTCGATGTATAAATAATCTCTAGTTGGATTTGGATAAACAGAAAAAAGTTCTTCTACATCCTCTATGATTCCTGTAAACCCAAGATCTAAGTCAAGTAAAATGGTACTATCACAACCAACACTATTCGTTAAAATCTGGGTGTAGACAGCCGTTTGGTAGTAAGTTTCCCCGTTTAGCGTATACTGATCAATGGCTGAAACATAAAGTATGGTATCTGTTGAATAATTCATGTACACATTGATGGAGTCAGTTGCTTGGCAACCATTCGCATCAATTCCAGTCACAGCATAGGTTCCTGATTGGTTGACTTCCAAATAATTTAACTGCGAGCTGTCTTGCCAGAGGAATTGATCAGCTCCATCAACCAAAATGTATCCATTATCACATAGCGTGTCTTGACCACCTAATACTTCAAGTTGTAAAATGGGTGAAGAAAGAACCTGAATATTTACAGTGTCAGAATTCGTGTAGCAAAGACTAGAATCGTCAATAAAAACAAAATAGGCTCCTGAGGTATCAACGACCAGTGTGTTCCCTGTAGCACCTGAAATTGCTTGACCATTCAAATACCATTGATAAGCATTTGCCCCATTGTTGTTGGTTGTAAGAGTTAAACTGTCATTTGCACACACTGTCTGATTGGTGTTCGGTACAATCTGAGCGGTAGCAGAAAATGGCAAAACCGTAATAAGTACCTGATCTGTTGATACACACCCGGCACTTGAAGTGGCGGTAACGGTATAGGTATTTGTTGAGTCTGGTATAAATGGTACATTATTGATTACACCATTATCCCAATTGACGGAGCTTGCCATAGCCGAACCTGTTGTACCCCCGAAATCTAGAGACCATCCAAATATATATCCGTCATCCAATGTTTGGTTGTCTTGCACCGTGATGGTCCAATTGCCATTTAAAGGACAACCGATAAGATTATTCAAATCGCCATCAAAATTGTACACTTCCGTTGTATCAACAGACTCAAATAGGTAGTCATTTGTGATTGTACCACCAATTATAGCTGCTGATAAACAAATTGGGACACTTGTAGAATTACAACCTGAAAAGGTATAGGTCCATTCAGGATTGCCAGGTGGGCCTCCATCCAAATTAATATCATTACCCAAGCCAATAGAAAACCCGTTACCACATCCACCTGGTATCAACTCATTCCAGCCAACGGGTGTTTGATTATATGCATTCAATAAAGAAACTGATTGTCCATTTGGACATGTAAGACTGATTTCTAAATCACCAATAAAGGAATGTTCAATGCTGAGTTTCAATTGCTCCAAATCACAGGCATTCTGAAAAGTTGTTGTACTATTATAGCCAGAAACAAAAATACTTGTGTTGTAGACGGCGCCAGAGCCATCGGGTAAATATACCAGCCCATCTTGAGAATTGAACACTCCTAGATTAGAAGTGTCTGATAGGGTTGATAATGTTATAATTTCACCAGGACAAATTACTTGATCTGGTCCAGCATCGACTGATGGAAATTGGTTTACAGTTACAGTAATTTGATCAGTATTTGTGCAGCCATTTGAAGCAGTTCCTGTAACTGTGTAAACCAGCGCGCCTAATACTGGAACAAACGGAATACCATTTACAATTCCTTGGTTCCAAGACAATAAAGAAGAACCTAAACCATTCAAAGTAACACTATCTCCAATACAAACAGAAATATCGGCACCTGCATAAATAGTAGGTGACTGCAAAACACTTATCGCGATGGCATTTGAAGTGGCTACACATCCTAAACTGTCCGTGATAGTTACTGTATAGGATCCTGCTGTGGACACTGAGTAGTACGATGATGTTGCGCCAACTGCGATGTTAACACCATTACTTTGCCATTGATATGTAAAATCAGCACCAGTATTGGCACTTAACAAAACAGAAGCCCCAGAACAGATTGTTGTTGGGCTTGCTGTCGTTATTGTTGCCGAGCAGACATTTTGAGTTATCGAAAATTTAACTAGAAAGGCAGCTTGACTACCTCCATTTGTGTTTTGGTAACCACCGTAAGATATTCCTGTAGAACTGCCCGTAGAGCCAGATAAGTAAACATCTCCTGAGCCATCAATAATAGTTGATGCACCGTATTCTGCTCCGCTTCCTCCATAATAGGTACCCCAAATTCTAGTACCTGAGGAATTGAAATTTACTAAAAATGCATCATTGCTGCCCCCCCCGTAAGTATTCTGATATCCAGAAGATGCTATTGCAGATGAACTAGCGGTTTGTCCAGCTAAAAAAACATTGCCTGAAACATTTACGGATACGGAGTAACCAAATTCATCACTTGTTCCACCGTAGTAGGATCCCCATTGTCTTATTCCGGAAGAATTAAACTTAACTATAAATGCATCTGCACCACCACCAATTGTATTCTGATGTCCTCCAAAAGAGACGGAAGCAGGGCTGTATGTATAAAAAATGCATCATTGCCGCCACCAGTGATGTTTTGATGCCCTCCAATGGCAATGGCTGAAGTACTAGTCGTATTTCCTGCAAGGTAAATATTGCCAAAAGCATCCGAAATTATTGCGCCACCATTACCTTCAGTGCCACTACCCCCATAATATGTGCCCCAAATCCGAGCACCAGAGGAGTTGAACTTGACTAAAAAAGCATCTGCAGCCCCCCCAATGGAATTCTGATGTCCGCCTGAGGCGATTGCTGTGCTACTAGTTGTAGTACCAGTTAAATAAATGTTCCCAGATACATCAATTGCCGTTTCTAGAGCCAAATCTGATGAACTACCACCGTAATATGTGCCCCAAAACCTTATTCCCGAACTGTTGAATTTTACTAAGTACGCATCGTTGTTACTTCCTCCAAATGTATTTTGGTGCCCATTAGAGGCTATCCCAATTGAACTACCTGTAGATCCCGCCAAATAAACATTTCCTGAACCATCGGTAATAGTTGACTCACCATAATCAGTTCCACTTCCTCCATAATATGACGCCCAAAGTCTAACTCCAGAATTATTGAACTTAACTAAAAAAGCATCATAAAGACCCCCAACCCAAATATTTTGGAATCCACCAGATGAAATAGATGAAGTGCTAGCCGTCTCACCACACAAATAAATGTTTCCAGAAGCGTCAATTGCCGCATCTTTTCCAGAATCACTACCACTTCCTCCGTAATAAGTTCCCCAAACCCTGGTTAAAGGGTCGATGCGTAAAGCAAGGTCTTCGTTGTATTTTGGTATCTCAAAACTGACCACATTATTTTCGCTGATCTTCCAATATGCTTCAATAAGTTGGCTGTTCTGATATACTTTCAAAGCACCCTCGTGAATTTCGCCAAAAGGAGTTTTGATGATTAAGTTACCGTTTGCGTCTGTCGATAAACTCGCTCCTTTGAATTGGATCTGTATTTTTTTGTAATCTGCACCCGGTGCAACGAGGTAATCAGTTTCCAAAAAACCATTCGTTCCATAGTAATACAGGTCGATTCCTTCCCACACATTTTTGAGTGTGAGTGTTTCGTATTTTTTTACAAAAAGTGCCGGCTCAACACCTTCGGGTACATTGTAATAATTGTTGTAACCATTCAATGCCGTTCCCTGAATGATCTCAAAATCCGGATTGGCTTTAAGCCATTCAGCATCCACCCGGTAGGTACCAATCTGATTTGGAACTTTGCGCATAGTTCCGTCGTTAATTTCTATCCCTGCCGGCCGCGGATCATCCTCATCCTTCCAACTCTCAACACGACTCAGCTGGTAGCTCATTCCTGAGTTCTTTATGTAGTAGTTCATCCCCTCGCTAGTTCCGTAATACAAAACATCCGGTTGGGGATTCCAGAACTGATCCTTCATCTGGCCTTTGTTCTCTTCGAACAAGGCCGTGGGTTCTTTTCTCTGCAGAAATTGATTGTAATCTACATCAATTTGAGCTAAACAGAAATAATTTGAAAGCAGAACTAAAACTCCCAGTACATTTTTCATGCGTTATTTATAAAACGTGAACTAACTAAATCGCTAATAATAACCCATCTTCGATTGGTTACCTGGTTGCTATCATCTAGTTGAATTTCTATTCTTATGATTTGGTGTGTCTCCTTGAAAGCCAATTTACATGCCTGTTGATTTTCTTGGTCATTATGAGTCAACTCGGAACCGGATTTAACCACTGGAAATAAAATTGTAGGAACACGATTCAATTGACAAACGGAAACAGGAAGCCCAATAACTTGGTTTATCTCCAAACAACCAAATGCATTCGCGTGCTTAATACATTCCGATTCCAATTTTTCCAGGATTGAACTGCCCATTTTTGGTTGAATGCTCAAAGTTTAAACGTCAACCCCGCATTAAATAATGCCAATCCATACCCAAGTTCTGCATACGCACCAAGATTATCCGTAAAATGATATCTGGCTCCAACAAAAATTTGGTAACCCAGTGGGGATGCGGAGGACACATTGTAATTCGCTTCATTGAAGTTCGGATCAGAAGAAGTCCAACTGTAAGAGTATTTCATGAATCCGATTCCTACCCCTCCATAAGGATCTATATCACGGTTTCTTACATCAAAATGATACGCACCCCGAACCATAATGGAAAGGGTCTTCCAGGAATATTTGTAGTTGTAATTTGTCTGCAACCAGGTTCCTCCGTAACTAGAGAAGCCTACGCTTCCACCAACGCCAATATTGTCCGTTATTCCGTGTTCATAGGCCAACTGAACAGGGCCAAATCCGGAAAATTTGTACCCATCATACGCTTGGTATGCGTTCAAGAGCCGTCCGTAGCCCAATCCAAGTCCGTAGCCCAAAGAGACATGATTTGATCCACTCTCAAATACTTGAGCATTTGAAAGAGTAGTTGAAAAAAGGAAAAGTAGAAGGGTCAGTTTTTTCATAAATAAGTGTTTTAGGTTGAAACTATTAGATTAATTAAAACACAAACATATAAAATTTAATTTACATTTTTATCCAAGTTTATAGAATATAAATTGCTCATTTAAATTCAGGAATGTTTGATACTTGCATTCATGGAAATGCACATCGGGCAATTAATCAGGGAAACGTTGGAGAAATCCGGCATGACGAAGAGTGAGTTTGCCCGTCGGATCAATAAAACGAGCCAGAATGTGTACGATATCTTCGAGCGGAAATCCATTGATACGGGATTGCTCAGACAGATCTCAGAAGTGCTGGAATTCAATTTCTTCGAAACATTGGCTCTGTCTTTTGCGGTGGAAGAGGAACTAGATGACGAATTCCGGGAAACAGCCACGAAGTATACTTCCAAAGGACAAATGATTCGTGCCCTGCACCGGAAAGAACGTGAGTTAACTTTGCATTCGGTAGAGATCAATCAACTTAAAAAAGAGATCGAATACCTGAAACAGATCAATGACCTGCTACAGGCGAAGCGCAAATGAAGGAACCGTTTTGAATCAGACTACTAACCTGCGATACATCTCATTCAATTTCTTGCCTACACTGGAATAACTAAAATGGGTCAAGGCGTACGCTCGGATTTTTTCAGGCGCTGCCGTGAATTGCTTTTCCAGGATTGTTTCCATTGCCTGAACAAGTTGTAGCTCGTTGCCTTTGTCTATCAAAATGCCCTTGTCGGAATGAACGTGCTCCGGAATGCCATTCACTGCCGTAGAAATGACCGGTATTCCACACATAAAAGCCTCCGGTATGACACAGGGAACATTCTCATAATTACTGAACAAGACCAGACACGTACTTTGACGCAGCATTGCCGCAATTTCTTCGGTGGTTTTAGTGGCGTGAAAACGGACTAAGGAAGAATGTTTCATTTTCGATGCCCGCACTTTAGCGTATTCAACATCCCCATCGCTGACAATATCCAGCGTGAAATTCTGCCGCTTTTGCGATAACTGATCCACTGCCCGGAGCATGCCTGAGAGGTTTTTAATCGAATCAACACCGGTAGAAATATGAATGAAACGGACCTGATCGGGAGGCACTGACTTTTGAATACGAAATAGGTGTTCATCCACGACATTGGAAACGACGTCGAACTGTTTATCAGAAACAAGCCGTTGCAGTGATATCTTCAAATCCTCACTTACGGGCAAGATCACCTCGGCACCGGAAAGGATCTTTTTACAGAACATAAGAATTCGCCGTGGATAAGCATGGTCACTTTCCAGATGAAACCCACTCGCATGTTCTGTAACCACATAAGGAATACCAAACTTATTCCTCAAGCTCCTTGCCCAGATTCCCAAAGGATAGGAAACATGCACATGCACGAGATCGGGCATACCGTGTTCAGCACGGTACATGTCAAACGCCTTCCAAAAAGCTTTTTTGTTTCTCAGGTAATTCACACCTTTCGAGAAAGGCCCTCGTTGCTTTGGAAAATAGGCAATATATTCCGTCACCTCCCGCTCCGTTTTTTTTTCAATGTGAAGAGATTTCCTTTTTGCCGAAGAAACGACCGTGATCACAGTGATCTCATTAAACAAGGCTGCCGCCTGCGCATGTTTTTGAACAAAATTACCCAAGGTGGGTTGATCCTCGTTCGGATACCACGAACTGATAAAAAGGATCTTAAGATGCGTATCGGAGGAAGAACGTTCCAAGTAAATTGTTTGATCTGAAGGTAAATTTAGGTAAAAATGGTGGGTTCGGATGGTGGTAATAAAATCAGCTCGCACAAAAAAGGCCACCCTTCTTGGGCAGCCTTTCGATAAATAAACAAAGTTATTAGAGCTTCATCACGCGGCGAACTGCACTCGCCCGCTCGTTCAGAAGTCGCAATTGATACATTCCCTTGGAGAAACCGGTCATGTTCAATTTTAATGGAGATCCTGCAAATACCGTCTGCGTTGACAATAATTTGCCCGAAAGATCATACAACTCAATGGTCATCTCTTCCTCAGCCAATGTGGTAAGGTCAACCACCAATTCCTCTGAAACTGGATTCGGATAAACCACTACCCCACCAAACGGATCATTCTCACCGATGCTCAGATTATTGATATACGTAACAACCGTCGTGCATGTCTGGGTATTGCCGCACTGATCAGTTGCAGTCACAGTAATCGTGTTTTGGCCGTTTTGCAAAGCCGTTCCGGCAGCGGGGGATTGTGATTCCGTCACTGTACCACCTGAACATGTCGTAGATGAAGTAGCTGTAGAGGTCACATTCGGAACTGTCGTAGATTGTGTCGCATAGATCGTTTGATTCGGTGGACACTGCAAGGTAAGCACTGCTGTTGGTGCCGCCTGGATCTGTACGTTGTAATCCTCTACTTCTCCGTACTGTGTCGTACCACATGGATCAACCGGACCCTCGCCTCCTGTGGTGCCATTGTATCCGATCCGCACACGCATCTTCACCGTTCCAGTAGTGGCACTCGACGGTATCGTCACACTCTGAGTGAATTCAGCACCTGTCGTAGTTTGCTGAACTTGGAGGTAGAATACACGCTCGGACGGATTCGCAAACGTACCATCGTTGTTGTAATCAATCCAGGCACCTAATTCATTTCCAACATACGCCGAACCGATGGCATTCCCGGTGATCTGAGGTGTTAACGTTAAGTTGTATGCACTATTTTTGTTCACCGTAGTTGAATTTGTATAGCTAGTGTAATTCGTACATGCCGACGTGTTATTGATTGTATTGAACGTTACATTTTGGACGAACTCATCACACGTTGTCGATGTTGCCACACACGGTCCCGTAGATTCTGCTACAATGATGTAATTTGTTTTTAGCTCCACATCCGAACCTTGTGCGTTAGTTGCAGTAAGCTGGATGGAATACTGGCCAAGGGTGTTGAAAGTAATCTGCGGATTTTGTGAGGACGCTGTTGTTCCTCCGGCATACGCCCAACCTGTGGCCGGTGACACCGTCCAGGCCCATGAGGTAGGACTTCCTGATGAAAGATCTGTAAAAGAAACGGTTGTACCTGGAATTACATTTGTTTGATTCGCTGAGAAATTGGCTACAGGTGCTTGCGGTGCTGAACAAGGGTCAGCTGAACCAAGTAATACCAAAGTTCCCGTATTATTCGGGTCAAGATAAGTCTTAAGCTGCTCATTCGAAGGCGTTCCATTGCTTGTCCAGTGATAGGACATTTTTCCATAGTAATCCGGAGAGGACTGAGCCGTACAATATGAACCTCCGCCTGTTAACGTTCCCATAATCACAGAGTTTCCTCCGTTGGTTTTGAAGATTGGAGAACCAGAAGATCCACCCTCTGTTACACCCCATCCATTGGAATTGGAAGACCAAGTCACCCTCCAGTGTGATTGTAGACCATTCCCATTCCAACCGGAAGTAACCAGGTTAGAAGTGAACGTTGAAATCTTCTTAATATCGCCCGCAGGATGGTGTATGCTCGCACCACTGTTGGTGGCCGTGTTATTTGCATCCCAACCATTCCAATAAGCGTTAAACGCTGCACTTTTGAGCGTATTAATGGTAGTTGTTTGACTTGCTAATGAACCAAGCTGAACTAACAAAAAGTCAGAACCAGAATCGCCACCGCCATCATTAGAGCTCGCCAGTTTAACAGAACCTGTAATGAAATTATCGTCGAGAGTTCCAGCTGTTGAAGGATTCGAACAGTTTGACGACTCATATTTGAAATAAAAACGCCACTGTGTGAAGTTTGCTGTTGTTGATGTTACACCGCAGTGCAAGGCTGTAAGGAAAAGTGGTTTACAATCCTGCGCAACATTGTTAACCAGAGATCCCGTACACCAACCTTGTGAACCTCCGTCCACGACCAAAATTCGGGCAACACCACGTTTTTCATCCTGCCAAGTATCTCCAACGGGTGAACAATTGACGTTTACTTCACATGCCTCAGACTCGTTGATCTTCTGGATCATTGGGTTTCCTGTTGAGCGGTACCCGTACATAATCCTATCAATATAAAGCTCAGATGCTCTCGCGCCATAAGGTTCTGTAAGAGTCAGAATAAGGTCATCTCCAAAACAAAGAGCTGCATTCTGACGTCCATGGTCAAGTACATCCGCCTCTGTGAAAAGCTTGTGTCTTAGAACCCCTGATGGGTCCTGAACTGACAACGTAGAACCATCATATACTTTAAATACCTCAAATAGAAAACTCAAAGCTTCTGCTCCTTGTGACTTGACGCGCAGTTGCCATTGTCTTCCTCCACCGGGCAAATTTTTCCAGGATCCGGAATTCGCAGTTGTGATATTGGTAAAAAGTGCTACTCCAATACGATAGAACTCTCCGTTGCGGTCTCGCTGTTCATCTTCTGTTCGGAGTTGCTCACGGTCCGGAGCCGGAAGTGTCAATAAAGGAATTTCCTTTAAATTAGGTTTCGAAGGAAGTACAACCCCGTCACGCTCCGATGTTTGAGCTGTAGCCCAAATTGGAGAAATGAACAACACACAAAAAAGAATTCGTAGTAAACTTGTTTTCATAGTTCAGAGACTTTAAGTAAAGAGCATTTAAAAGCAAAAATATAACTTTACGGCTTACAACAAAAAAAAGTGGCTTTAGTTTCGATAGTTGAAGACGAATCGTCAATCAGAGAAATGATCTGTCTCAATCTGGAGCTTGAGGGATACGCCGTTTTGTCTTTTTCGGATGGACGTCAGGCCATGGATTCGCTCGACAAACTTACGCGGTCCGATTTGGTCATTCTCGACGTCATGTTGCCACAGGTAAATGGCTTAACGATTTGCGAAGAGATTCGAAAGACCTCTGCCGTCCCGGTACTTTTTCTCTCTGCGAAAGGAACAACGTCGGATAAAATTGAGGGATTGAAAAAAGGTGGAAATGATTACTTGGCCAAACCTTTTGATTTGGAGGAACTATTATTGCGCGTTAAAGTTTTGACAGATTTTCCAAAAACTACTGAAAAAGAGGTTCCTGAAAAATACCAAATCGGAGACAAAACCGTAGATAAAAGTTCCTTTACTGTGACTGATGCGATTGGCCAATCCATTTACGCGATGAGTAAAAGAGAGATGGACCTTCTTCTTTTTTTTATTGACCATGAGGGCCAGGTAGTTTCACGAGATGAGATTCTGGACAATGTGTGGGGGAAAGATGTATTTCCAACCTCTCGCACAATTGATAACTTTATTTTACAATTCCGCAGAATTTTTGAAGAGGACACCAAGCATCCGAAGCATTTTCATTCGATCCGATCGGTAGGATACCGGTTCACTTGGAAATAACTACTTTTACATGGAATATGCTAGAAGGAAAGGAACATTTGAAACAGTTGCGTTATGACAGGGCTTATCTAAAAATGGCCGCTTCATGGGCAAAACTTTCATATTGCAACAGAAAACAAGTTGGTGCCCTAATAGTGAAAGATTCGATGATCATTTCCGATGGATACAATGGTACCCCTGCCGGTTTTGACAATTGCTGCGAAGATGACAATGGAGAGACGTTCTGGTACGTACTTCATGCCGAAGCCAATGCCATTCTAAAGGTGGCAAAATCGACAAACAATTCAAAGGGAGCGACGTTATATTTGACGCTTTCTCCCTGCAAGGATTGCAGTAAACTTATCCTGCAAGCAGGAATCACACGCGTCGTATTCAGAGACGAATACAAAGACTCAGAGGGCGTTGAATTTTTGAAAAGTGCAGGAGTTGATGTGAATCAGATCAAAGAACTTGAAGATGAACCAGCCTAACAGACAATACCTCTTACCTATTCTACTTTCCGTTACGCTGGCCATAGGCCTTTGGCTTGGCAATTCACTTAGCACTATACAGCAACCGTCCTCAGGAGGAACGGAAAAACACCAGAAACTCCAGGATATTATTCAGATTCTAGACAATAAATACGTCGATACAATCAATGGTGAGGCATTGTTCGAACAGACGATCTCTGACATGCTGCATGAGCTCGATCCACACAGCAACTACATCTCTGCAAAAGATCTTAAGCTGATGAACGAGAGTATTCAGGGAAAGTTCGGAGGGGTCGGAGTTCGTTTTATGATCCTGAGAGACACCATTTGTGTAACCAATATTATCAATGGTTCCCCTTCCCGGAAAGTGGGAGTGCGACCCGGAGACAAAATCCTGCGAGTTGACGGAAAAAAAGCTCATGGGAAAAAGATTACCAACGAAAAAGTGATGTCCATGCTCAAGGGCGTGGAGGGCACAACAGTTACTGTTGAATTGCTGCGAAATGGAAAAGTATTGAAAAAACGAATCATCCGAGGCAGTATTCCCATCGAATCTGTCGTTGCAGCCTACATGGTCAATGCTACAGTAGGTTATATTAAGGTAGATGAATTTTCGGTAACTACCTCGGAGGAGTTTGCTCTCGCGGCAGCATGGTTACAACAGAAAGGCATGAAAAAACTCATTCTCGATTTGCGTAACAATGGAGGGGGAGTATTGCAATCAGCGATAGAAATGGCGGATGAGTTTCTTGCAACGGGAAAAACAATCGTTCAAACGAAGGGAGAGCACACAGGAACGTATACGTACAGGGCCACCTCAAGGGGTTCACTTGAAAAAACGCCTGTCGCCGTACTCATTAATTCGAACTCTGCATCTGCCAGTGAGATTGTTGCAGGAGCCCTTCAGGACAACGATCGTGGAACCATTATTGGACGCCGGTCGTTCGGAAAGGGACTTGTTCAGGAGGATGTACCCTTGCGTGACGGAAGTAATGTACGCGTCACTGTTTCGCGTTATTATACCCCTACCGGAAGATGTATTCAAAAACCTTACAAAGAAGGGTATGAAAAGTACATGGAAGACCAGCTTGAACGCTATGACAACGGGGAATTGTATGCGCCAGATTCAAGTATTTTTGTAGATTCCCTGAAGTTTAAAACACCTAAAGGGAAAATCGTTTATGGCGGTGGTGGAATTATGCCAGATATCTTTGTGCCTTATGATTCAAGCGGAACAAGTGATTACTACACCGCCTTAAGGTACTCTCAGGTGTTCAGTGGTTTTGCGTTTGATTTTGTCCAAAATAAAAGAGCACAATGGTCATCACCACAGAACTTTAATAAGCAGTTCAAGGTAACCGATGAAGTAATCAACGGTTTGGCAACATTCGCAGAAGAAGAAATGCTTATCCCCAGGAATTCGAAAGGGTTGGCACACAGCAAACTTGTGATCGCCCAGTCTTTAAAGGCTGAAATAGCAAGACAAATCTGGATGGAAGAAGGATTCTATCAGGTATTTAACAGTACCGACCGGGAATTCAACAAGGCACTCCTTTATCTGATGCGTTAAGAGCTTTTCTTCTCTGTTCGAATTGTCAGGTAAACTCCCAAGAAGATCAAAAGCATGTATGCCAATTTGGGCAAGGTGATGGTTTGAGTATAATCATCAGAAAAACCCAAGTAAACAAACACATAGGCAAATAAGATGACCATAACAGGTTGAAAATAGATGTATACAGCAGAAGTAGATGGCGAGAGATACTTGAGTCCGTACATCGTCATCAGGTAGGTTAAAAAAGTCACTCCAACAATAACATAGGAAATCTTCCACCACGCCTCAACGGGAATAAGCTCAAAATTAGTGTTTGCCAGGTCGATGAAGGTTGGTGGAAAAATTAATACGTACATCAGTCCAAAAGTAAATACCCATGTAATCACGGTGAGCGGAGAGTACTTGGACATCATAGGTTTGATCATGACCAAATAAAGGGCATAACTGACCGCATTAACAAAGAGGAATAAGTCACCAAGAGCAGAATCCGAACCTCCGGAGCTTGCCGTAAATGTCAACAAGATGGTAGCCACGGTTCCCACCAAAATTCCTGTCATACGAAGTGGCGTAATTTCATCCTTTAAAATGAAAAAAGACATGACTACAACGACGATCGGATTTATAGCCATGTAGATTCCGGAATTGATCGAAGAAGAAAGGTTGAGTCCATGAAAGAAGAACAATTGATTGATTGTGACCCCAAACAACGCACACAAACCAATCAGTCGCAGGTCCTTCTTAGCAACCGTCTCATTTCTAGTAAAGAACATTTTAAGTATCCAGAACAAGAGTGTAGCCCCAGCTACCCGAAAAAGGATAAAAACATTCGGGCTTAAATAACGAGGCATTACCCCTTTGGCAAGAATATGATTTGCCCCATACAGAGCGTTCACGAAAAATAACGCTAAATGCGCTTTGTAATTTCCGCGAAACAGCACGAATTAGAAAGTGTAACTGATTTTATTGATAAAATAGACCCGTCTTTTTGCCTTGCCGCGCTCCTCTTTTTCATCTTTATTCTTGATGGTCTGGGTACCGTGCGCAAGGAAATAGTTGTCGTACCAAAACGTTAAATTGCTGAAGGAAGACTTGATTTTATCCTCTTCATTTCCGGTTTCAATGGAGCTAACCTCCCTCTCATTCAATACCTCTCCTTCGGTTGAGATTGCCTTGGATTTAATCGTTCTGTAACTGGAGAACATCAATCCGAGCTCTGTATCGCTCGTCTCAGTAACCCGTATGAAACGAATCACATTGTACGGTTTATAGCCGGGATACATTTCAAATGTTTTGTCCCAAAGCTTTGTTCCTTCGATATCAAAGGCTGCAACAGTAGCATGGGTATATTGGTATCCGTCAAAAACCTGCCTTGTTTGAGTGACTGCCTGACCATTCACATAGGTAGTATAGGTTTCTGTCCGGTACGTTGGATAGTAAGCCTCCCCGATGTAAATGAACTTTCCATCCATAAATCGAATATTGTGGGAAGACATGCGGTAATTGATGACAAACTCTTTTCCTTTCGCCTCGGCCTTTTCTTTTTTCTTTTCAATCTTCTCTTGACGCTTGTCAGAGAGGTAATTCAAAAACTCATCGAACTCAGTGAAGTTATAGAACTTTATAAAATCTTTCGATCCGTTGGTAGTCTTACAAATGTAAATCCCTTCTGAGGTGTTTCCGCCCGCCTTCTTATATGAGGAATATGTACCCGTATAAAGGTATTCCCCGTCTCTTAAGTAAGAAGCTGAAATCGAGGTAAGTGTTTTCTCGACGTCCTGACTCATGGAAATTGTTTCGGTTAATTTGCCCTCCGGACTATATCGAAGCACATGAAGGTTTAATACTTTCTTGAGGTAGGCATTCACAAACAAGTAAAGTTCTTTGCTGTCCTCATCCACTTGAAAATTCTCGAAGACCAATGCATTTGGTTTATATCCAGCTATTGTTACCGGAATGTCCGTGTCTTTTCCGCTCTTAAGATCAATACGTTTCAATGTAAGTGCTTTTTTACTGGTGAACGCCATGTAAGCTATGTCGTCATTGAGCAAGAACTCATAAGTATATGCTTTGTTCGGTGTCTCGAAAGTGTATGATTTTTGCTTCAACGACTCCGCACCGATCTGAACAAGCTGGATGGGGCCTTTTCTCGAAGAGAACAATAAATAAAGGAAATCCTTGTCCGCCTCAGATTTTCTCAGGTAGAAGTCGTCCGTAACTTTGAATTCTTTTGAATCGATAAGCTTGAGATCAGTAGAATAATGATCTACCTTCCATTCAATCATTCCGCCTTGTGCTTTCTCTGCGCGATAAAACACCAAAATTCCGTATTCGCCAAACTCATGAAGATCGAAGTTTTCATAGCCTTCTTTTAATTCAAATTCGATACGGTTTTCCGTCTTAATCTGGCTATAAAATGTTGATTGACATATAAATATCAATAGTGCAGCAAGTAACGTAGTTCTCATGGTTAAACAGATTTTCGGTGAAAGTACACCAAATTATTGATTTAGGGCGATTTTGGCCTCCTCGATGACTTTAGCCGTATTGCCAATAAATACACGTTGACCAGAGATGATGAAAGGACGTTTCAAAAAGGTATACTCCTCGAGCAACCACTGGCGGTATTCCTCTTCCGTTAGGTTTTTTGTATTCAGTCCCAGACTTCTGTATTTGATGGCTTTTTTAGAGAATAAGGCTTCATAGCTACCAACCTTATCTTTGATACAATCAAGCGTTTTAGCATCAATGTTCTGCTCCTTGATGTCTTGAAGTTCAACGTCTTTTCCCAGATTCAGTTCCTTCAAAATCTTGCGATTCGTATCACAAGTACTCAGGTAATAGATCTTTTTCATTAGTTATTCTGAAGGTATTCCTCGTTGCGCTTGCGGTCTTCATCCGAGCTTGGAGTGTTGCACCCTTTGGCTTTTTTCTCAAAGAGATAGATAAACTTCACCTTAGCCATGATGGGCAGGTAATTCGAATCAAACCATTTTAAAGCAGCGCACCCGCCACGCCATTCGTAAAAACTCATGATCGGCAAATTTACACCGGGAATAAGAAAACTTCTGCGACTAAGTTTAATTCCAAAACCAAGGTCATAGTTCAGTTGGGCAACAAAGGACGGATGATTGTATTTGTTTATCAATCCATATTGAGACAATCCGTAGCTAGTGTTGGTTTCGAGTAAACGGTAGTCGAGGTTTGCCCCTAATCCATTGTCGATGAAATACTTTTTTCCAATGTAAAAGTTCTTGTGAATGGAGAATCTCCCGTAGACGTATCCATTTTTGAACGTGCTATTCTCAGAAGAGCTACTCTCCGTACCTCCAGGATTCTGAATCGTCAGGTCCATCCGTTCAGCACCACTGAACATTTTAAATCCAAGACCATAGTCGAAGTAAGAGATAAAAACCTTTTTCCAAGCTTTGGCAAGTTTGGATCTTCGTTGCGTAAAGTGAGCCAAACCTACCTCAGCAAAATAGCCAATTCTTCCGGAGGGATCTACTGTATACACTGCCGGACGCCCATTGGTCATGAGATCCAAAGTAGAATTTTGACTTCTGGTTTTCATAAAGGTTGGACCAAACGAAAATTGCAATCCATAAAAACGGTAATCCTTGTAATCCGCTTTTCCGAAATACGACCCTTTTCCTCTTCCCGGAGTTAGGTCCTTCTGCGAAAAAACCGAAAAGACTAAGAGCGAAGCAAGCGTTAAAAACAGTATTCTCATAGGTCTAAAATACAAATAATGAATTTCAGTTACACAAGGAGAGGATCTTTTGCATCACTTCGTCCGAATCCCATCGAGTTTCAATATCCGGCATTACCATTACCTGGTCCATGATCTTGGTTTGTTCTTGTCCTTTTTTGTAAGCCACACTGTAAGGGGTATCACTGAAGGCAACCAAAGAATACAAAGTGGTCCATTTTTCAGGATACAATTCGCTGAAGCGAGCTTCGATCTTTTTTCTTAGCAAGAAAGATGGATCACCTACATGGTCGCGCATCTCATAGTAATTATCCACGGACAAGTCCTGCAGGGCATCCCCATCGGGTTTACGCACAATGTTATACTCGCTGAAGATCTTTTCCCAGTCTTCTCCATACTTTTGCATAAGGCCCCACATCACTGTGCAATCCTCAAACCCGGCATTCATTCCCTGACCGTAAAAAGGTACTGTGGCATGTGCTGAATCCCCAAGTAATGCTACTTTACCTGCAGTCCATGGGTGGCAACGTACGATGGCAAGCGAGGACAAGGGATGGTCCTCCCAAGCATCTGACACGTTGGGCATCAGTTCAAAGAAGTCAGGAAAAAGGGTTTTGAAGAAATTATTTACATCTTCCTTAGTTTTCAATTTATCGAATGAGTATTGGTCATGTTCATGAGGCATGAACAACGTACAGGTGTAGGAACCATCTTCATTCGGCAATCCGATCAGCATAAAGCGCCCCCTGGGCCAAATATGTAGCACGTTCTTTTCAAACTTGTGTGTACCGTCCGGATTAGCCGGAAGTAGAATTTCGCGATACCCGTCTGCAATGTAGTTCTGGCTGTAATTAAATCGGTCGAGCTTCTGTAACGAGGCATAACGAACCGCAGAAAAAGCACCATCTGCAGCAAAGATAAGATCGGCCTTATCTTCAAAAGATTCACCCGTCAAAGTATTCGTAAGATAAACAACTCCCTTCTTTAGATCAACTCTACGACAATCATGAGAAAAATGAATTTCAGCATTGCCATATTTTTCCGCAATATTCATCATGGTGACATTGATGATTCCCCTTGAAACAGAGTAAATAGCCTGGCCTTCCTTACCATAAGGTTGATAGGTCAAGTTGCCTTCTAAGTCATGCATCACTCGTCCATACATAGGAATAGCGATCTTCCGGATCTCATCTCCTACTCCCACCGCATCCAGTGCTTTCCATCCTCTGTTGGAAAGTGCAAGGTTGATCGATTTTCCTGCGGAAATCTTCAATTTTCGCATGTCCGTTCTACGCTCATAGATGGTGACCTTATATCCGGCTTTCGACATGTACACTGCCCAAAGTGAGCCTACCAATCCTGCTCCTACAATGATTACGCGTTTTTCTTGATTCATCTTCTAGTTATCAATTTTCAAATACTGGAATATTGGAATTTTAAATTCCAAATCCTACTGTATGGCCTCCTGCAGCAACTGACCAAACCAGTAACAATCCTCAAACGAGTTGTATAACGGTGCCGGTGCAACGCGAATTACATTCGGTTCTCTCCAATCTGCTACTACACCAAGATCGGATAGCGCATCAAAAAGCGCTCGACCCTGACCTTTTGCCATAATAGACAACTGAGCACCCCGCTTTGTTTTGTCGCGTGGGGTTATTAATTCGAAGGATACCCTGTCCTGATTTTTTTCCGAAATATCATCGATTACAAACTCCAGATATGCAGTTAAGATATCTCGTTTGGCTCCAATACGCTCCATCCCTGCTTCATCAAAAATTTCAAGTGACGCCAAGTGAGCAGCCATTCCCAGAACCGGAGCATTGCTTAGTTGCCAGCCTTCGGCACCTTCCATTGGAATGAAACCAGGCTCCATGAGGAAACGCTTTTCTTTGTTATAACCCCACCAGCCGGCAAAACGCGGCAGTTCAGGTCGGTTTGCATGTCGCTCATGCACAAACATACCACTAACGCCACCCGGGGATGAATTCAAATATTTATATCCGCACCAAGCAGCAAAATCAACATTCCACTCATGCAATTTCAAATTTATATTTCCTGCTGCATGCGCTAGATCAAATCCTGCAATCGCGCCCACATGGTGAGCGGCTTCTGTGATAGTTTTCATATCAAAAAGCTGACCGGTATAATAATTCACTCCACCTATCATGACCAAAGCAATTTCTTCACCTAGCTCACTGATCTTGCTTAGAATGTCCTCTTCGCGAATCAGTTGTTCCTCTTGTCTCGGGTAGACCTCAACCAAATGTTCAGCGGGATCAAGTCCGTGGAATCTAACCTGTGACTCTAGTGCGTACTGATCGCTCGGAAATGCTTTTGCCTCACAAAGTATCTTCGTTCGTTTTCCCTTTGGCTGATAAAAGGATACCATCAATAAATGAAGATTGGTCGTTAATGAGTGCGTCACCACCACCTCTATTGGTTTTGCACCTACGATACGGGCTGCCTTTTCTGTTAAATTTTCATGGTATGAATACCAAGGTCTTGTGGCCATAAAATGTCCCTCCACGCCAAACATCTTCCAATCCTCGAGTTCCTGATTCACATATTTGCTTACTGACTTGGGTTGGAGTCCCAAGGAATTACCCGTAAAATAGCGAACGGTATTGGCATGAAAAGTAGGGAAATGAAAGAGCTCTCGGTAGGATTTCAGGGGATCAGCCAAATCCAGTTCCTTCGCGTATTCAAGAGTGTTTTGAAAATCGTGCATGGTAATGACTTGTTTCTTTGGTGTTTACTTTAAAAAGATGGGGCAAAGATAAGGATTGTCAATGTTTTTGACCTGATTACAACCTCATTCCAATCACACAGATGTCATCTAGCTGTTCTTTATCAGACATCCAATGAATTAAATTGCTTTCCAAGGCATCATGCTGTTTTGAAATTGGCATTGAACAAACACTTGCAAGTGTATCTTTAAAACCAGATTTTTTGAGTTTTTTGCCTAACGGGCCACCAAACTGGTCATGAAAGCCATCAGAAAACATGTAAACTGTGTCTCCTTGGTCAAGCGTAAAATGATAATCCGTAAAAGGTGCCCCAGATTCGCCTTTGCCAATTGGCTGTTTGTCGGGAGAAAATTCTCTAAATGCTTTTGGATCTGATTTACTAAATATCCATAATGGATTATTTGCTCCGGCCCACATAGCCTGATGAGTTTTATCAGTTCGATAATTTAACCTTAATAAAGAAATGTCCATTCCATCATTTGTCGTATGCTGAAGACGAAATTCTTTTATGAATTTATCACGAAGTTGGTTAAGAATTTCTGCCGGAGTCAAAAGTTTGGGCTGAGATAAAATCTCATTAAGGAAAGCAATACCAAGCATCGTTAAAAATCCGCCAGGCACACCATGGCCAGTGCAATCAGCAGCCGCAACATATAAATAATCGTCTTTTTCATGCGCCCAATAAAAATCACCGGAAACAATGTCTTTGGGTTTGAAAAGAATAAAGTGTTTTGGTAGATGTTCACTTACATGTTTCTTTTCCTTTAAAACGGCCTCCTGAATTCGTTGCGCATAACGTATGCTCTCTGTAATTTCTTTATTGTGCTGCTCAAGCAACCTGCTTTGTTCCTGTATGCGGTCGTATGCCTTTTGAAGCTCAATTGTACGTATTTTTTCCTGTTCGGCTTCTTCAGCTTTCTGGCGAATCTTTTCAAGCTGATGCTGGAATTGCATGTCTTTAATTGCTTGAATATTGGTTTGATCGTGAATCTCCGTGTACAATTGATGATACTCTTTATAGTACTCAACTGCCCCTCCAAAATCACCCTTTTCTTCTAAAATTTGAGCTGCCAACAACTGTGCAGAATTTTGGTCTTCTCTTGATCCTGTTAGTTTCGAAATCTCAAGAGATTCCAATGTAAAACTGAGCGCTTTATCAGACTCACCATTGTTCTTGTGGAAATTACTTAACTGAATCAGCGTTTCGGTAGTCAACACATGATAGGATATACTTTTCGAAAGCCTTAAGCTTTCATTAAAGGCAAGCTCTGCCGAACTTTTATCTGCAAAACTCACAAATAGTTTTCCCAAATTGTGTTGTGCCCAAGCAACTGAATCTATACCTGCTCCATCAAGCTTGAGACATTTGTTGAACCATAATTCAGCAGAATCTAAATCTCCCATGTCCATGTATGTCTCCCCAATATTATTCATAGACCCGGAAATATCTTGAGGATTACCAAGTTTCTCACGAATAGCCAAACATTTCAAGTTGCATTCGAGTCGCTTAGCATGATCTTTTTGAAACATATACACAGCGCCCAAATTATTTAAGGAATCCGCCTCTCCTTTTGGGTCTTTAAGAATTCTAAATAACCTCAACGCGCGTAGGGCATGATCCATTGCAAGAGAATAATCTGAAAATCTCCAGTAACAGTAGCTGAGAATTTTATGACATTCAGCTTTACCGCGCTCATCGTTTATGCGATCAAATTGCATTAATTGCTCATTCGCTAGCGCAAAAGAGCCCCGAAGATCGCTTCGACGCTGATCCCAGGCATTTTCAAGCTCAGAGTATTTCTGGTTTTGATTCACTTGATAAAATTAACCAAAATTGACAAGATATCAGTATTTGGTAATAAGGTTCAAAACTTCGTTCTCTTGGCTTATTTTTAACTTACTTTTGTGAAAGATTAAGACCTATGAGTACAAAAACAGAGTTAAACAGAACAAATTCTAACGCTTTGTTCAATAAGTCACGCAACTACTTTCCGGGTGGGGTGAATTCTCCTGTTCGGGCATTTAGGTCAGTTGGAGGCACCCCATTATTCATAAAAAAGGGGGACGGTTGCAGAATCTGGGATGAAGACGACAATGAATTCGTTGATTTCTGTTGTAGCTGGGGCCCATTAATTCTGGGGCACAACAACAAGGAGGTGTATGAAAGTGTAGTTTCCGCCATGCAGAATGGATCGAGCTTCGGGGCTCCTACCAGACTTGAAAATGAGCTTGCCGAACTAATTCTCCACAATAATCCGTTTATTGAAAAACTTCGTTTCGTGAGCTCCGGAACTGAAGCAGTGATGTCTGCCCTTCGACTGGCACGCGGCTACACGGGCAAAGATCTTATCGTAAAATTCGAAGGTTGTTATCATGGGCATTGCGACTCGCTATTAGTGAAAGCCGGAAGCGGTTTGGTCACTTTTGGGGAATCATCCAGTTCAGGCGTCACACAGAAGGTTGCTTCAGAAACACTTGTTTTACCACTGAATGATCTTGAAGCACTGAATGAGTGCTTGAATACATACCGGGGCAAAATCGCATGTGTAATAATTGAACCCGTTCCAGCGAACAATGGTCTGCTCTTGCAGGATAAAGATTTTCTGAAAGCACTTCGGGAAGTGTGTACGCGGGAAGAAATCCTACTCATATTTGACGAGGTAATCTCGGGTTTCAGAGTCGCATTTTCAGGCGCAGCAGAACACTACGGCATCGCACCGGATATTGTAACCTATGGTAAAATCATAGGTGGCGGCTTGCCAGTGGGTGCTTACGGTGCAAGTAAAGAGATCATGTCTTGTGTTTCCCCTGAGGGAGCAGTATATCAAGCAGGCACATTGTCCGGGAATCCTGTAGCGATGGCTGCTGGTAAAGCACAGTTGACTGAATGTTTGAAACCAGGATTTTATCAAGAGCTTGCCGAAAAAACCAAAAATTTTGTTTCATCAATTAATTCATACGCCAACTTAAGAAACTATCCCTTTGAGCTGGTTTGCATTGGTTCCATTTTTTGGCTATCATTTAACGGAAAAAAACGCATTCAAAAGGCAGAACAAATTGATCCAGACATGTCACAATTCAATGTGATGCACAGGGAATTACTGAACAATGGTGTTTATCTGGGTCCAAGCGGATATGAGGTCGGATTTGTTTCTGCAGCGCACAAAACTGAAGATCTGAACTTTGCAACTGCGGCTTTTTGTTCGGCGTTGGATGTTGTGTTTCAAAACAACTAAGCTACTCACAGTTGGATTGCAATTCGCGTAATTTTTTACCATCCATTTGAAAGTAATCTTCACACTTTTCCTTTCTAGCTGAGCTTAATTTTTTAATCTCCATTGCCTGTTCTTCCGTAATTGATTTACTCAATGCTTCGCGCGATCGTTCATTAAGTTTATTCGTGAGTTTCAGACATTCACAAAATTGCGCATCCTCTGAGCTGCAAGAAAAAAGTACAAAGAGAAAGAAAAAGCATATCGAAGTATGGCATTTTGAATGCATGATTTTTTATTTGATCCACAAGTATAGTCAATCCCGAACAAATAAATGGGAATTCTTAATTTCGTAACGTATGATGAATTTTGAAAGCAAACTGCCCTCTGTTGGTACAACCATTTTTACTGTCATGTCAAAAATGGCTGCAGAATATGGTGCCATTAATCTTTCGCAGGGGTTTCCGAATTTCCCAATTGATCCCACCCTTCAAAATATCCTTGCCGAAAAAGCTAGTGAGAATGTTCATCAATATGCGCCAATGGCAGGCAACCCTGAGCTAATCGGGGGCATTTCAAAACTAATATTTTCACATTACGGTCGCACCATAAATGAATCAACCGAGGTTCTCGTTACCGCCGGTGCAACCCAGGCATTGTTTACAGCAATTCAAGCCTTAGTCAAAGCAGATGAGGAGGTTATAATTCTTGATCCATGTTATGATTGTTATGATTCGGCTGTAATTCTAGCTGGAGGTAAACCGGTACACATTTCACTAAAGGATGATTTTACTCCGGATTGGGAGCTCATCGAGCAAAAGATAAATTCAAAAACCAGGATTCTCCTCCTAAACAATCCACACAATCCATCCGGAAAGGTATTGGACGAAAATCACATTGAGCGACTCGAAGAATTAATGGAAAAAAATCCACAGCTTCTGCTGCTTTCCGACGAGGTCTACGAATTTATTACTTTCGAAAAGCCTCATATCTCGGTACATACACGGCGTTCCATTCGTGAGCGCTCGATTATTGTGTCTTCCTTCGGAAAAACTTTTCACATTACTGGATGGAAAATTGGATACCTTATAGCAGGCGAACAATGGATGCGTGAAATTAAAAAAGTACACCAATTTCTGGTTTTTTGTGTGAACTCTCCCGCTCAAGCAGCTCTCGCCGCTTATCTCAACGTAGCCAATACGCATTTACTTGGACAATTCTATCATCAAAAAAGGGATCTTTTCAGAAAATTAATGACTCCCAGTAAATTTATATTGCTTCCTTCCGAAGGTTCGTACTTTCAGGTAGCAGATTATTCAGCTATCTCAGGTGAGCCTGATGTGGAATTTTGCAAGAGATTGGTCCTCGATCACGGTGTTGCTGCCATTCCATTGTCTGTTTTTAACGCAGATGGCAAGGATCGAAAGCTTATTCGTTTTTGTTTTGCTAAAACTGATGAAACACTCATTGAAGCCTCTGAAAAACTATGCAAGATCTAAAAGTAGTCCTCGTACAAGCCGACCAGCGATGGGAGCAGAAATCTGCAAATCATGCACATTTTAGCGAGCTTTTGAGTACCCTGAATGAACAGGTTGACCTGATTATTCTACCGGAAATGTTCGACACAGGTTTTTCGATGAACACAGATCTTGCAGAGGACTGGAATGGAAATACTTCCAAGAGTTTTGTGCAGCAACTTGCAAAACAATATAACAGTGCCGTTTACACATCCATGATGTGCAAAGAATCCGGTCGATATTATAACCGTGGGGTTTTTGTTCTTCCCGATGGAAACACACATCACTATGACAAACGCAAGTGCTTTGGATTGGCAGGAGAAGACAAGGTCTTTACAGCCGGTAACGCAGAATCCATCGTAGTGCTTAAGGGTTGGAACATCCAACTTCAGATCTGTTATGATTTGAGATTTCCTGAAATTTGTCGAAATAGAATAGCTGAAAGTGGAGAGCCGGCCTTCGACTTGCTTCTTTATGTGGCTAACTGGCCCGAAAAGCGTTCCGAGCACTGGAAAACTCTGCTGCAGGCTCGTGCGATTGAAAATCAATGTTATGTTTTGGGAGTAAATCGAATTGGAGAAGATGGAAAAGGATTAAGATATTCCGGAGATTCTTGTGCTGTTGATCCGCTAGGAAAGGTAGAGCTCTGTCCTCCCTCACAAGAAACCTTGAAGGTTGTTACACTTTCAAAATCAGCTTTATGGGAGATTCGACAAAGCCTTCCTTTTCTGAAAGACAGAAAGTGTTAATAATTTCACGAGCTGTTTAACTTATTTGTTATTGCTCTATATTTGCACTGTTTCAAATCTTAACTTAAATGAAAAAGGTATACTTCAGTATTTTATTTTTCGGATGTTCTGTTGCCGCTTTCGCTCAATACGCTCCGAAAACAGCTAAAATGTCATCTATCATCAATGCACCTTCGAAGGACGTTGCAGGCGGTGAAAAAGCGCCAGGAACCGTAATTTGGTCAGATGATTTTTCAAATGCCGCAACATGGACGATTGACAACTCAACACAAACGGATGCCGCACAATGGGGTTGGGATATCGGAACCACTGAACAATCCTGGTACTTTAATTCCGGTATTGCTTCAACCTCCGGTGGCGCATATGCAGAGTTAAAAAATGGAAATTACAACACGAGTACACAAGCCATAAATGTTACCTACACTCTAACAACTGCTGCTCCTATCGATGTTCAAACCTTGGGTGGAACAGATCAGGTAACTCTGTCTTTTCAGCAGCGTGGTGCTATCTTCAATGATGATCAACAAGTTCAGATCAGTACGGATGGCGTGACATTTACCACAGTATACACGAACAACGACCGCGAAATCTTCGTAGGAAATAACAATTCTGCCTTGTATGCTAATCCGGAAAATGTAACTGTAAACCTTGCAACTTTCCTTGCTGGCAATGCTGGTTCGGTTTGGATTCGATTCACATGGACTTCACGTTTCCCGAGCAACAGCGATGTGATTGCATGGACAACATTTGGCTGGTTCATCGACGATGTAGCGATTACAACGAATCCTGATTTCGATGCTGATGTAACCAATACATACTGGGGTACAAACGGTTTGACTTACTACAAAATTCCTTTGACTCAAGTAGCACCTATTGATTTTGGTGCAGATGTACTTAACAGTGGTACACAGACCTTAAATAACGTTACACTTAATGTGGATATCAATGGTACAATTGGTACAAGTGCCCCAGTGAGTATTCCTTCATTGGATACGTTGAGCTTGCTGATGACGGTTCCATTCACACCATCATCGGCAACACCTACCACATACACAGCCACTCAGACGATTACCTCAACAGAAACAGACGATGTGCCTGCAAACAACGCTATCGCCAATGTAAGCTTTAGCACCACGAGTTTTATTTATGCACGTGACAATGATGTTCCGACTGGGACAACCTATGCAAATGGTACTACTGGCTTTGAAACCGGCAATTTGTTCGAGATCTTTGCAGATCAAACTGTTACAGCTATTGACGTGCGTTTAACTGGTGGAAATGGTGGTACTCCGGTAGGAACAGAAGTTTATGCTCGTTTGTATGGCATTGACTCCAACGGTGACTTCGTGTATCTTTCCGAATCCAACCCACTCATCGTTGCTACAACTGATTTAAACACTAATGTTGTGATGGACCTTGTTCCGCCGGTAGACCTTATTACAGGAGACGCTGTGCTTGCAGTGATAGGATCGTATGACCCTGCTCTTGTTGTTACAAACGCAGGTGTTACTGAACCACAAACTTCTTTCTTCCTTGATGGAAACGACATGGTTGTAAATACACTTTACTATCAAACGAATGTTCCATGGGTTCGATTGAACTTCGACCCTTCTGTTGGTATGAATGAAACTTCGAGCGAAATCTCGTTAGCTTCCGTTTATCCAAACCCGGCGAACAGTGTTTCAACTGTAAACTTTACCTTACCAGTTTCATCTAATGTGAAGGTAACAGTAACTGATGTTACAGGAAAAGTAATCGCTGTACTTATGGACGAATCAAATGTTTCCGGAGAACAAAAAATTACGTTTGATGCTTCTTCTTATGCAAACGGTGCATATCAAGTGACCATTGCGACTGATACTTCCAGTATCACGAGAAAATTCATGAAACGATAACCACAAATCGTACCTTTGAAGGCCTCCAATCGGGGGCCTTTTTTTATGACTACATTTTTCGCCGAGTACAGTGCTTTATTTTTAGGGTCGTTTCTGGCTTCAACGCTTCTTCCTTTCAGCTCAGAGGCCATGCTAGTTCTTGCTCTTACGCAGGGTGCCGACCCCTGGATGTGTCTTATTATTGCTACGGCAGGTAACACCTTGGGTGGTACTACAAACTATGGGATAGGATTACTTGGTAACCCGCTTTGGTTGAAAAGATTCAGAATTTCCGAGGACAAACTACAGCGCTTCGAAGAAAAGATAAAACATCATGGATTCTGGCTTGCACTTTTAAGTTGGGTACCTTTTGTGGGCGATCCACTTACCGCAGCATTGGGATTTTTTCGCGTTCCTTTCATTCCGGTGCTTGGACTGATGACTCTGGGTAAATTTCTACGTTATCTCATTCTTATCCTGCCCTTTTTGTGACTTCAAAAGAATAAGAATACCGATATTTGCCAAAAATTCACAGAACATGTCAAAGGTCACTACGCTCAGCGAGTTTATAATGTCAAAACAGGCGGATTTCCCATTTGCCACCGGAGAATTAAGTCGCTTATTGAACGACATCGCTGTTGCTTCCAAAATTGTAAGCCGTGATGTTAGAAAAGCCGGTTTGGTTGACTATATTCTAGGTGCCCAAGGAGATGTTAATGTGCAAGGGGAAGAGCAGCAAAAACTGGATGTGGTAGCTGATACTCAGTTTATCAAAGCTTTTGAATACGGAGGTGAAGTATGCGGTATTGCTTCAGAGGAAAATGATGATTTTGTGGCTTTTACATCAGAAGCTTCAAAAAAAGGGAAATATGTTGTTCTTTTCGATCCGCTTGACGGCTCATCGAATATCGACGTTAATGTTTCTATCGGCACAATCTTTTCCATTTACCGCCGAGTCTCTGAAACAGGAACAGAGGCAACCCTTCATGACATGCTCCAAAAAGGAGAACAACAAGTAGCAGCTGGCTATGTGCTCTACGGATCCTCAACGATGCTGGTATATTCCACCGGAAGAGGTGTGAATGGTTTTACACTTGACCCGTCTATTGGAGAATTCTGTTTGTCGCACCCGAACATGAAAATGCCTGAAACAGGACGTTTGTATGCAATGAATGAGGGGAACATCAACATTTGTGAAAAAGGAGTACAGGACTACATTGCGTACTGTCAGAGTTATGAGAACGACAAGGGCGCACCTTATTCCGGCCGGTATATAGGCTCATTAGTTGCAGATTTTCATAGAAATCTCATTAAAGGAGGAATCTATATTTATCCTGGAACCACTCCGGCACCGGAAGGAAGATTGCGTTTGTTGTATGAATGCAATCCGCTGGCTTTCATAGCTGAACAGGCAGGAGGTTTGGCAACAACAGGGCGTGAGCGAATTCTGAACATTGAGCCTCATCGACTGCATCAACGGGTTCCGTTCTTTGTTGGTTCGAAGAAAATGGTAGAAAAAGTTTATGTGCTTCTGCTATGGCAGAGCAAGCACCAGGTCACCAACTCTTCATTCTAAATGACAAAGAGGAAGCGGCATATTTCCTTAATGATCTTGAAGGACTTTACCCCGAAGATAAGCGTATATTATTTTATCCAGCCTCGTACCGCGTACCCTACCAACTTGAAGAAACAGACAATGCTAATGTGGTTTCAAGAGCCGAAGTACTCGAAAAGATCAATAATGGCAACAACGTATGGGTTGTGACCTATCCTCAGGCGCTCTTTGAAAAAGTTCCCACTCAGAAAAGACTTCAGGAACATACACTTAGAGTCGAAACCGGTAAATCGTACTCCATAGATTTTATGAACGAGCTGCTTTTAGAATACCAGTTCGATCGTGTCGATTTTGTGTATGAACCCGGACAGTTTTCGATTCGAGGTGGTATTGTGGATGTATTTTCCTACAGCAATGATATGCCTTTTCGGATAGAATTCTTTGGAGATGAAGTAGAAAGCATCCGGACCTTTGATGCCTCGTCGCAATTGTCCGTTACCACTCATAAACACTTTAACATCATCCCAAATGTACAAGGTTCGTTAAGCATCGATTTTAATGGAAGCTTTTTTGACTTTGTTGGACGCAATACCACTGTTTGGTTATCTTCTTACGATCAACTAAAAAGTGTCCTTCAAAAAGAGTATGACCGGGCTGTACAAATTCACTCGGAGCTTTCAGATACCATCCGTCGTACGATTCCGGGAGACCTGTACCTTCATCCTGCTGAAATGGAGAATGTCCTGAGTGAGTCCCGAGTCATTGAGTGGGGACCTCAATACCATTTCAAGACGGACGCTATTTTCCAGTTTGATTTTCTACCACAACCTAGCTTCAATAAAAATTTTGATTTACTGAGAGAGGATCTTATTCAGCATAAGGAAAAAGGTTCCAGAAATCTTATCTTCTCGAATCAACCGAGACAAATAGAACGCCTGTACCAAATCTTTGAAGATATTGGCGGCAATGTCGACTTTACGCCCATGCATCTGGCACTTCATGAGGGATTTATTTCGCCGGAGCTTAAACTTACCTGTTACACTGACCACCAGCTTTTTGAACGCTACCATCGTTTTCGGCTGAAAGAAGGGTTCCGACAGGCCAAACAGGCACTTACCTTGAAAGAGATCTACAATCTTCAAAAAGGTGATTTTGTTACGCACATCGATCACGGCGTAGGGCAGTTTTCTGGACTAGAGACGATTGATGTAAATGGCAAGCCTCAAGAAGCGATCCGTCTCATTTACAAGGATGGGGATGTACTATACGTTGGTATACACTCTCTACATAGAATCTCGAAGTTTACAGGAAAAGAAGGAACTGCACCGAAGTTAAATAAATTGGGAACGCAGGCTTGGACGACATTAAAGAACAAGACCAAAAAGAAGATTAAAGAACTAGCCTTCGACCTGATACAGTTGTATGCCAAACGAAAGAGTGAACCGGGTTTTGCTTTTAACAAGGATACCTATTTGCAAAACGAGCTAGAAGCTTCCTTCATGTACGAAGATACTCCGGACCAATTTAAGGCAACCCAGGCGGTAAAAGAAGACATGGAATCTCCTACTCCGATGGATCGCTTGATTTGTGGCGACGTTGGATTTGGCAAGACCGAGGTGGCAATTCGTGCCGCATTCAAGGCAGCCACAGATGGAAAACAAGTGGCAGTTTTGGTTCCAACGACGATTCTTTCCATGCAGCATTACCGTACATTCAAAGAGCGTTTAAAAGATTTTCCGGTTACGGTAGATTACCTGAACCGTTTTAAATCAGCGAAAAAGGCCACTGAGACATTAAAAAACCTTGCGGACGGAAAGATCGATATTCTTATCGGAACACATGCCCTGGTGGCTTCTAAGGTTAAATTCAAGGACCTCGGATTGATGATCATTGATGAAGAACAAAAATTCGGTGTTTCTGTAAAAGACAAACTTAAAACGCTTCGTGCTACAGTCGATACACTTACACTGACAGCTACTCCCATACCAAGAACGCTGCAATTCTCCCTAATGGGTGCGCGGGATCTAAGCATCATCAATACGCCACCACCAAACAGGCAACCTGTGTTAACTGAAGTTATTCACTTCAATGAAGAAGCAATCCGTGATGCCATTGCGTATGAAGTAAGTCGCGGAGGACAGGTGTTCTTTGTGCACAACCGCTTGGCCAATATCCGCGAAGTTTCAGGAATGATCTCCAGACTATGTCCGGGAGTTCGCATAGGCATCGGACATGGTCAGATGGACGGAGAGCAACTAGAAAAGATCATGATGGATTTCATAAATGGAGAGTACGATGTTCTGCTTGCAACTACCATCATTGAATCCGGAATTGATATTTCGAATGCCAATACCATTATCATCAACGATGCTCACAATTTCGGATTGAGCGACCTACACCAGTTACGCGGTAGAGTTGGGAGAAGCAACAAAAAAGGATTCTGTTACCTTATAGCACCACCTTTCAGCATCATGACCTCTGAATCCCGCAAACGGTTGGAGGCACTTGTACAATTCTCTGACTTAGGCGCCGGATTCAATATCGCCATGAAAGATCTCGACATTCGAGGTGCTGGCAATATGCTGGGCGGTGAGCAAAGTGGTTTTATTTCAGAAATCGGCTTTGAAATGTATCAAAAGATCCTGAATGAAGCCATCGAAGAATTGCGAGAAAACGAATTCAAAGAATTGTTCGACGAGCGTACCACAGATCATCCGCTTCAATTTGTGAAGGACTGTATGTTGGAAACCGATCTGGAGGTCCGCATTCCGGATGATTATGTGAACAACGTTGCAGAACGCCTGAGTTTATATCAGGAGATGGATAACCTAAAGAGCGAGATTGAGCTGGATCAGTTCGCAGAACAATTGATCGATCGCTTTGGTCCACTGCCGCGTGAAGTAAAAGAACTCATCCTATCCTTCCGTCTAAGATGGCTGGCCGAAAAAATGGGGCTGGAACGACTGGTCATCAAATCAGGCAAAATGGTGGGGTATTTCATTACCAATGCGCAATCGCCTTTTTACGAAACAGAAACCTTTACACAAGTTCTTCAGCACATTCAGAAAAATGGTTCGAACTGTACACTCAGTGAGAAAAACGATCGACTTCGAATTGTATTCAATCAGGTGAAACACGTAAAAGATGCTTTTGAACAGATCCAAGAGATACTTGGGACGTATTGATTTTCCTACATTTGAAAAATGAAGAGGTCAAAAGTCATTGTTTCTGTCACCAATGATCTGTACACCGATAACCGTGTAAACAAGGTCTGTTTGTTTTTACAAAAACAGGGGTACGATGTTCTTTTGGTGGGTCGCCGAAAAAAGGACAGTAAAGATCTTGCGGTTCGGCCGTATGCGACTAAGCGCTTTCGATTGATCTTTGAGAAGGGATTTCTTTTTTATGCCACCTATAATTTCAGACTATTCTGGTTTTTAGTTTTTAATCGCGCTGAACTGCTTTTAAGCAACGACTTAGATACACTTCCCGCGAACTATCTTGCCAATAAATTCAAACGTTCCTGTCGTCTCGTATATGATACGCATGAATACTTTACCGAAGTTCCCGAGTTGCAAGGCCGACCTTTTGTAAAAGGTTTCTGGGAACGGATCGAGAATTGGATTTTTCCTAAACTGGAAACAGTATACACCGTAAATAACTCAATTGCGAACATCTATTCAGAGAAATACAAAAAGGATGTAAAAGTTGTTCGGAATGTATCTCCCAAATGGAATTCGGCAAGCAGAAAAACCCGACAAGAACTTGGACTTCCGGAAGATAAATTCATCATTCTATTGCAAGGGGCTGGCATCAATGTAGACCGTGGTGCGGAAGAAGCCGTGGAAGCAGTTCGGGGATTGCACAATGTATTATTGCTAATTCTTGGGGATGGAGATGCTGTCCCGCATCTGAAAACCCATGTGGCATCGAATTCGTTGTCAGATATTATTATGTTTTTGCCTAAAAAGCCCTATTTCGAGATGATGCAGTATACCGCTTGTGCAGATTTGGGCCTAACGCTGGACAAGCCTAGCAATCTTAACTATCGATTCTCCCTTCCCAACAAACTCTTTGATTACATCCATGCCGGCATTCCTGTAATTTGTACCGATCTGCCCGAGGTAGCAGGCATTGTTCGTAAGCATGAGGTCGGTGTTGTATTGAACGACCTCACCGTCTCTGATCTGCGAAATCAAATTTCTATTCTTCAAAATAATTCCGATAAAATGGTACGTTTAAAAGCAAATTGCGCTATCGCTGCCGAAAAAGAATGCTGGGAAAAAGAAACAGAAACACTTCAATTGATCTATCCGAACGTTGACTGAAACGCAACTCCATATCGTCTGTCTGGATGTCCCTTTTCCCCCTGATTACGGAGGTGCGATCGACATGTATTACCGCATTCAGGCCTTGAAGAAGCTTGGGTTTAAACTTACCTTACATATCTTCGAGTATGGCCGGGGAAAACACAAAGAATTAGAAGCGCTCGGTGAGATGCATTACTATAAGCGTAGACGGTCCATCTGGCAAATGTTCTCACGTCGTCCTTTTATAGTTCAGTCGAGGAAAAACAAACAGCTACTCGATCGTCTGCTTCTGGATAATTCCCCCATTCTCTTTGAAGGAATTCATACCACGTGGTATCTTGAGCACCCGGAAATCAAGAAAAGAACTACGCTCGTGCGCATGCACAATGTGGAACACGAATATTACAAAAGTCTTGGAAAACAGAGTTCATTTCTGAAAAGGATTTTCTATCAAGTAGAAGCTACCAAATTGAAGAACTATCAATCCATTTTAGGCCATTGCAGTGCTGTTCTCGCAATCAAGGAGGAGGAATCCGATCGTTTACAAACTTTAAATCCGAAGGTACATGTGTTGCCTGCATCCTTTCCTGAGCTAGAAGGTAAATTTATTCCTACGAAACGGTATGCCTTGTTTCATGGTAACCTATCCATCCCGGAAAATATACACGCTGCAGTTCATCTTATTAAGACATTGTCCGGAGTGATCAATCCTGAATTCGGTCTAATCATTGCCGGAAAAAATCCATCCAAAAAGCTTGCAAAGCTTTGTAATTCGAACAATGTTTTACTCATTGCAAATCCTTCTGAGAAAAAGTTAGAGCAACTCATTCAGGAGGCACACATTCATGTGCTTCACACTGAAAACGCCAGCGGAATTAAATTGAAACTACTTTCCTGCCTATACAGTAGCGGACATATCCTGGTGAATCCAAAAATGGTACAGGGTACTCCCCTCGCCGATTTTTGCGTTATATACGAGGATGCCAAAGACTTGAAAATAAACTTTTTAGGACTAAGGAATTCAAGCTTAAGTGAAGATGAATTTGAAAAACGAAAAGCGTACATTCAGACCTATTTCAACAATACTCAGAATTGTTTGCTTATTAAACGGATCCTTTCCAATGAAATTTAATTTTCTCTTCCTATTCTTTCTTCCTCTTACGGTAATCAGTCAAATCGAAGGTACATGGCATACCTCTTTTACGGTCATGGGAATGAGCAAACGGATGGATCTCAACATAGACATAAGTGCGAAAGACACAACCGGATCGATTAAAGATCCTGATACCAGATCAAGCTCCAAAATTCCACTGAATATTATTCGAATCATCAACGACTCACTTCAATTTGAATGGACAGCAGGACGACTATCTTTCAAGGGTTTGTATTTTCACGGTGGGGACTCCTTGAATGGCGTTTTTCAGCAGGCAGGCCTGGAGTGGAATGCGCATTTTTCAAGAGAAGAACATGCATTGATTCAATTAAAACGACCCCAGGAACCCCACCCGCCTTTTCCATACAAAACTGAAGAGCTCGTGATAAAAAATGGGGATGTAGTGCTTGGTGCCACCCTCACTTTACCGCTAACTGGTGACCATTTCCCTATTGTAGTGCTCGCATCAGGTTCCGGTGCACAAGACCGCAATTGTGACATCATGGGACACAAACCCTTTTTGGTCATTGCTGACTATTTAGCAAGAAATGGCATTGGATGTCTTAGATTTGACGACCGTGGAACAGGCAAAAGTACAGGAGTATTCATGCAGTCTACATTGGAAGACTTTGCCTCCGATGTGAGAGCATGCGTACACCAACTTAAATCAGATCAACGATTTGCAACATCTTCCATTGGAATTGTGGGTCATTCAGAAGGTGGCATGCATGCCCTGATCGCCGCGAAGAAAAATAAGGAAGTGTCATTTATTGTTGAATTAGCGAGTGTGGGTACAAGCGGATTGGAGGTTTTTTTGACTCAACAATATGAAATTCCTCTGAAGGAGAATGGGGATACTTCCATGGCTGTTTGGAACCGCGAATTATTCCGCGGGGCATGTAAGATCGTTAGGACAGAAAATAATGCCGAAATCCGAACGAGAAAACTCAACGAATACCTAGATACGCAGTACCAAACCGCGCCGGAAGAAGTGCGTAAAACACAACCAATCATGTCGTTTAAAATGGCTGTTCAAATGCTCCTAAACTCAGAGTGGTTTCGTCAGTTTCAAGCATATAACGCTTCCGGATACCTGAAAAAACTTTCCATTCCAATCCTTGCCATCAATGGCGGTTCAGACGTGCAGGTGGAACCTGAAATGAATAATTTGGGATTTGCACAAGGCTTTTCAAAAAAATCGAGAGCGCATTCCGATGCTGTAATTGTTCCAAACCTTAATCACCTTATGCAGCATTGCAACAAATGCAATGTTACCGAATATGGCGAATTGGAAGAAACCTTCGCCCCGGAGGTTCTGGAGCTAATGGTGAAATGGCTGAGAAATTTACCTGAAAACTAATTATTCTTCCAGCTTGTTGTCTCTGAAGGCAGAGGGTACGAGATCCGGTATAATCTTCAACACCAGTGGTAGGAGTACTGCTCCCCCTGGCAAAAGAAAAATGGCAAGAGATGGCATTGTTTTAACGATATCCTTGAATTGTTCTTTAACTGCCTCTTTTTCTTCTTTCGTAAGTTCTGTAGTTGCGGATTTTCGAATCAGGGCCACGAGCTCCTTACTTTCCTTTAGCTCTGTCGCAAGCTTATCTTTGTTTCGACCCAAAACTTTGATCCATCGCTTGGACAGGCTCCCATACAACTTCTCCAATGATGAGGAATCCGAAAGGAAAGGTACTTTTTCATGATTGTTCAAAATGAACTGTTCTGTAAGAGCGAGTGCCTCATTTAGTTCATTTTCACCAAATCCCATGTGTTTAGTAAGATCAATCAAAAATTTTCGCTCCTCCGATACGGCATCGTGGTTAGAAAAAATGACTAGACAAGACAAATCGATTAGAAAGCGTTTTGAGAGTTCACTTTTTTGGAGAAGTTCAGTAAAATCCGTAAAAGAAGCGCCTCGTTTAAAACGCTTCTCTGCATCAGAACGGCTGGACTCGGACATATTTGCTGATGCCAGAAATACCTTAAACATGGTACGTTCCTTTGCTTCAATTACTCCATCAGATGATGATGCCAGAGAAATAGCATTCAACGCATTCATTGCAAGTTCATCATACTCCTGACTAGAAGAGCTACTTCTCCCGGACAATTCTTCATGAAACAAAATGACATCGAGGTAAACAAACACATTGTGCACGTACTTTATCCAGGACATACTATCCAGAAGACCTAATTTAATGTTTACCCTGTTGGCTAAAATTGTCTCTAACCGCTCAGATTTCGATTCCTTGATAACATATTTCAACATCCGGGATAATGAGCCTGGCTTGTGGTCTTTGTAGAATTCTAGCAGCGTGTTCTTGAATTCCTCACGGTCAAAAGGTTTTGAAGAAGTGTGGTTGAGATATATAAAAAGATGCGCTTCAAATAGGAGCAATTTAAGTTTTTCTTCCGTTGTCCACCTCGACTCATCCAATTCGCGGGCGAAGAGCAGAGAGGAAGGAAAACCAAAATTAATTCCTGTTTTCCCCAATACTGCATGGACAAACGCATCTGTACTCCATCCATCCGGATGCATGATTTGCACCGATATTTCTCGTTTTTCAACAAGCTCGAGGTATTTATTCATCCAACCTTTGGAACCGGGATGAAGATTGAGCCTTTTTTTGTCCATTGGACTCACAAAATAAATGAGTTAAAGTTTACCTGCAACAACGAAGGCTTTACTTTCAGTATAAAACAACCCTCCTCCTGTGGAAAACGCTTCAAAAATCAACACATACGTTCCAATACTCGCCTTCACGCTATTCTCAGTGACTCCATCCCAAGTAAAAGAACCCGTAGTACCCAAAAGTTCATTTTTAAAGAGCGTTGTTATTAACCTGCCCCGGTCATCATAAACAAAACATGATCCGAGCAATGCGGGCTCTGCCAAAGCATAAGCGACCTGTAAAACATCCTCAAACCCATCATTGTCAGGCGATATGGTTCCTGAAGTAAATGAAAACGATCCATTGGTAACGACAGGGCGGTACTGAGAGTTCTTTCCGCCGGGCGTTGCAAAACCAACGGGTTCAGAGGCAGAATGCCAATTGGACTTTTCTTGGGAAGGTCCTTCAGGGTCAATTCTTTCAAGTGAAACACCATCTGTTTCATCGAGCAAGTTAAAGTGCCATTCCTCCTGATACGTCACCTTATCCATGACTATTCCATTCCAAATTAAATAAACTGAGCTCGAGTCATTGTTAAAGGAGGGTGTTTCTGAATATACGAATGTGCCTGGTACCGAAGTAGGGTAATTTTGTTTTACAAACACAGAATCTTTACCCAAAACAGCATATTCACCTGCATTCAAATAAAAGTGATCTTCTACAAATTTTTGATTGTCTATCGTATCGTTGTCAAAATTGGCGAGAGACCAATTCTTAAGATCAATCAATTTGGTGGACGCGTTATATACTTCAATCCAGTCGTAGCCTCCTGTGTATGGATCAAACAAAATTTCGTTGATGACGAGATCCCCTTTTGCGGGCACATCCGGCAAAACGAATATTTCTGAAACATCTGCGGTGTTGCCCCAACAGTCTGTTAGTGATGAAAAAGAAATCTGGTATACCGTACCTGTTTGAATTTGTTCGTTAAACTCGATCATCAGGCTATTCGGAAAAGTTCCAATTGCACTTTTGTTGGCGACAGTCAGAGTTGGTGTTACAATGAGGGGTGCATTCATCAATACCATAGAATCCATTCCCTCGGAAAAGTTTACTTCTAAAAAATTAGGCGCAATGGCAAGAAGTTGAGAAATAGATGGTGGTTGAACGTCGGGGCTTGAATTGAAAACAGAGTTTTGAACACCGGGAGTCCCCCCATTGCCTGACTCCGATGCAATCCAGTTATCCTCAGCTGAACAAGGATCCTCCGGATTTATGCGTTCCAGTGAATATCCTCCCGACGCTTTCATAACATCCCTGTACCACTGATCCGTAAAGTACAATTGATCGATCACCAATCCAGTATTATCTTTAAGAATTAGACTGTCTGCAGCATTATTGATACTAGGAAATGCAGAAACCGCAACAGTT
>JAJTDX010000106.1 GCA_021298235.1 Cryomorphaceae bacterium
TACCCTCCTGTTTCGTATTCGTAAATGTAGTCTCCCAGCATGAGCACTGCGTCCACATCATTTCGTTCATTGATGGCCTCATACACGTTAAAATATCCTGCCTCTAAATTGGCACAGGAAACAACGGCGAGTCGCACGTTTTCTATTTCACCTGTAGGTAATGTTTTAGTTCTGCCGACCGCACTATATTGGCCATTGTATTCAAATTCGTAGTAATAAAAGGTGTTTGCTTGCAATCCTGTAACATCGATTTTTACTGTGAAATCCCTACTTGCATCTGTTTGAAAACTTCCTTGGGCAACAATGTTTGTGAACGCATTGTCCGTAGCCATTTTGTAATTCACAGTCGGCTGTTCCGAAAAATCTTGAGGGGTTACTCTCGTCCAGATAATAACCCTGTCTTGCAGCGGGTCACCCGAGGCAATGCCATGATAGAAGGGGGCAATACATTCCAGAGGGCTGACACTAGTTTGACCAAAGCCATAGATGCAGGCTGTTACAACGAGTAGGGCAGTAGTTATAATTTTCATGTTGTTAAATTAATTCAACTTCATGAAAACTGAATAAAATAGGCATTAAATTTCTGTAAAAATTTACTTTTCAGTCAATTGTGAGGAATTTTAGAAACATAGATATTTTAATTAACTCAAACACAAAAATATGTTCATAAAGATTTAATGAAAATAAGTTGGAAGGTCGCGACTTTTTGAGGAGTTTTGTTCCAGAAAATCAGCCTCGATGGAAAACCCTACTGCATCAAATTTCGGAATAAAAATTTTCAGTTTCCGAACGCGCATTTTTCATCTCAAAGGCATTCAAGCATTCGTATATCGTTTGCTGAACTGCAAGGCTTTTCTGCCAGTTTCCTTGCAGCTTTGTTTGATTTTGGTGCTGGGGGTGGGGAACGTTTTGGGGCAGCAAGTTATTGGTACTTATCCTGGTGTGAATGGCGGTTATGAAGGTGCAACGATTGACAACACTGTTTTTTCAAGCGCTCAGTCAGGGAAATGGGTAAAAAACAATGCAACTCAAACCATAGGCTCTGAGAGTACCACTGTTAGGTCTGGTTCAACTTCACTGAGTGCAACCAACGGATCAACTGGAAGAAGAATCTGGACTCCTTTGGTAACAGTTAGCAGTACCACTTCTAGTGTTACTATTCAGTATTATAGAAGAGTATTAAGCACTACAAACACACAGGAAAGTCAATCAGCCGTAGGTAATGGAACAACTACAGATGCTTCACCGGGATCATATTCAGTGCCTAGTTCAGCAAACACGTGGGAGAAGGTAACTTATACTAGGACGTCCTGGACATTCACAGACATTGCTGGTGCTGTTTTAACAAGATCGATAGGAACTGGTGGTACAATATTCATTGACGACTTGGTGATGTATAATGGTTCTGTTGACAACACCGCACCCAATTCTCCAGGTTCAGTTACAATATCAAATGCAACATCCTCATCTTTAGACATTTCTTGGGTAGCTGCTTCCGGAGGAGTTGATGGTGGTGGTTATGTTGTTGTCAGATACTCTTCTAATCCAAATGCAGATAACGACCCAAATCAAAATGGTATTTATGCTGTGGGTAATACAACTACCAATGGCACTGGATCCTTAACTGGCACTATTCGATATATTGGAACAGGTACCTCTTTTACGGACAATGTTGGATTGTCTTCGGGAACACAATATTGGTATAAAGTATATACGGTAGACAAAGCATTTAATTATTCAACCGAAAGTTCGGGGAATGGCACAACAACATTTTCTACCTCTGATCCAACTTTAAATGCGGTCACCCTAAACAGTGCGCTTACAACAACCTACGGTACTGCTTCTTCAGGAATTAGTTTTACTGCGAGCGGTTCAAATCTTACCAGTAACATAACGGCAACTGCTCAATCGGGTTATGAAGTTTCTACTTCTTCGGCATCCGGTTATGGAGCATCTGTCTCAGTGGCTTCAGGTACAACGGTTTATGTTCGTATGAATTCAACATTACCTGCAGGATCCTACAATGGGGCTACTGCTGTTGTGCTTTCAGGTGGAGGAGCGTCTGTGGATGCCAATGTTACTACTTCCGCCTCATTGAACGTCGTAAGCACGAAGACACTGACAATCACAGGATTGTCGGCATCTAATAAGGAATACGATGCAACAACTGCTGTTACGATAAATGGTACTCCGGCTTTTTCCGGGTTGGTCAACAGTGAATCTTTTCCGGTTTCCGGCTCGCCGACCTGGGCCTTTGCAACTAAAACAGTAGGAACGAACAAGACGATCAATCGAACAGGGAATTACACAGCTCCCTCGGCTAATTATACAGTAACTCAACCCACATTGACCGCAACAATAACCGCAAAAACAATTACGGTCACAAGTGCTGCAGCAAGCAATAAAACCTATGATGGAACCACTACGGCAACAATTACAGGAACGCTATCAGGAGTCATCGCTGGTGATGTGGTGACCTTGACAGGCACGGGAACTTTTGCTTCGGCTAATGTCGCTACTGGGATTTCGGTCACATCAACTTCTACGCTCTCAGGCACTGATGCAGCGAATTATTCGTTAACCCAACCTACTGGACTCACAGCGAATATCACTCAAGCTACTCAAACGATTGTTTTCGGAGCTCTTCCTGCAAAAACTACTGCTGATGTTCCATTTGCTTGTGGGGCCTTTTCGGCAACATCGGGAACAATTGCGCTCACATACATTAGTTCGAACACTGCAGTTGCAACGATCAACGCTTCCGGAACAATAACAATTGTTGGTGTTGGAACTACGACTATTACCGTTTCTCAAGCAGGTAATGCAAATTACTCCGCGGCTGCAGATGTTGCACAATCTTTGACAGTTACTCAGGCCCCTTGTATTTCTGACAATTTTGAAACAAATAGCTTGACAAATTGGAATAATGCAGGGGGAAGTACAGGTGGAGGCACAACCGCAGTTAATGGAGGAGCAGGCGATTACTACCTCAACCTTAACGAAAATGGGGAGTGGGCTCAACTTCCTACTGGTCAAACGTATAATTCCATTTCGTTTAATGTCAAAGGATCGGCAACTTCGAACAACTGGACCTTAAAAGTTCAAACAAGTATTGATGGAATAATTTGGAATGATGAGGGTGGTGCAGGAACTATCTCCGGAAGTGCAATAGGAACCACATATTCCCTTCAAACAGTGAATTTAAACCCTATTACAAATTATGTTCGTTTATTTTTAGTTAGAATTGGAAATTCATGTTACGTCGGAAATGTTGAGGCTTTTTGCACGCCTGCACCGGAAATTAATGTTAAACAAGCGTCTAATAATGTTTTAAGTGGTAGTGGAACGTATTCTTTTGGAACTTTTAATACAGAGACTTCTTCTTCAGCAATTTTATTCAATATTGAGAATACGGGTAATGAAACCCTAAATTTAACCGGAACCCCAAAAATCAATATTTCCGGTCATACAAGTGATTTTATAATTGATCAAACCTTGACATCAGGGACGATTTCTTCCGGGAGTTCCACTTCCTTCACTGTGTCGTTTTCTCCTACAACTTCTGGAGCAAGGTCTGCAACGATTTCTTTAGTAAACAATGATTCGAACGAGAATCCATATACTTTTACGGTTAATGGAACAGGCGTTGTTGGAACGTTAAATTCGGTTACGCTTTCAGGACCTTTAACAACCTATATGGGTACAGCTTCTGCAGGCGTGAGTTTTACGGCCAGTGGTTCTAATCTTACCGGTAACATTTTGGTTTCTGCACAGCAGGGTTACGAAGTTTCGACTAGTTTAGAGTCTGGATACGGTTCCAGTGTTTCTGTTGTGAGTGGCACAACTGTTTATGTCCGAATTGCAGCTACTCTTGCAATAGGAACTTACAATAGTGCTGTAGTAGCTATTTTATCTTCAACGGGTGCGTTAAATGTGAACGCTACCTCTTCCGCTTCCGGAAATATTGTTAGACCTGCAAATGATCTGTGCTCAAATGCTGTGGAACTCACTCTGGGAGCTGCTCCAATTAATGGGACATTAACAAACGCCTCTATTACAGCTCCATTTTCTGATTATTCTGATGTTTGGTATTCATACACGGCAGGAGTAAATGGAGTGGTAACGGTCAACTTTAGTGGTTTATCAACGGCAGATGATTTCACTGTATACGAGGGTTGTACAGGAACAACCATTCTTGCCCAGAGTTCAGTAGCTACCTTCAATGCAACAAGTGGTACAGTCTATTTAATTCGTATTCGTGACTTGGTTGGGGATGCTGGCACATTCAATATTTCATTGCAAAGAAATGAATATCGTACTAGGGCTTCTGGAAATTGGGGTGTCAATACAACATGGGAAAAATGGAGCGGCTCTGCTTGGATAAATTGTGCGTCAGGTGATTATCCAAATAATTCGAATGCAAGCGTAACTATAAGGACAGGACATGTTGTAGATAATGACGGGGCAATTGGTTCGCCTTGGAGTGTTTTCAATTTGACCATAGAGAGCGGTGGGAAAGTTTGGGACAATTCTTTTGCTGGAAATAACGATTACATTAAGTTATTTGGCGACGTTATTTGTGATGGTACAATAGGTGCTCCGAATGGAGATGACATCTCATTTGAAATTGCTGGTGGAAATAATTGTACCATTTCGGGAGCCGGATCTTTTACAGCCACCAGGATAAGAAAGAGCAATGATATAAACCCTCTGTTAAATGCATCTTTACTTTTCGATATGGACGTTAGATTAACATGGAGTTCTGGATCAGGCACAGTGCTATATAACGCTTCGAACTGTAATTCAGACGGATCCATGTTTAATGTAACAGTATCGTCAGGAAAAACTGTTAGGTGCTCCGGTCCAGGAGCTGTTACAAGCAGTGTTTCTATAGACGGATTATATGGTAGTAATTCAGATAATACCGGGGGGGTGTACACTATTTATGGTATCCTAGATTTAGATGGAGCTTTTTACAGCACGACAAATAATTCGAACGTTGCTGCTCCAACATCTTTGGTAATCAAAAGCGGAGGTATAGTAAAATGCCGATATCTCGATGCTGCTGCAAGTGGCGTTGCGGGCAATACTCTTAGAATCGAAGATGGGGGTAAATTAAATATTTTTGGAAGTGTTGATACGATTTCAGCGTCGTTGAATGATATTACTTGGTTAAATTTTAGTGCCACAAATAACACCTGGGATTTCCAAACCGGAAGTACAATTGAATATTCTGGTGTTACACAACAACGTGTGAATGGCATTTCGGCATGCATTAATTTCATCGTTTCCGGAGGGGGACTTAAGAAGTTAGGAAATGATTTTACAGTTGCAGGTAATTTAACATTAACAAGTGGGCGCGTGCAAACGGATGCATACAGACTAATACACACTTCAACCAATGCGTCAAGTCTGATTCATAGCACGGGAAGCGCGAGTTTTGTGTTTGGTACCTACAGAAGATATATTGCATCCAATACTTCAGTATATGAATTGCCTGTTGGACTTTCGTCGGCTACTTCTGGATATAGAAGAGCTGATCTTGTAAATAACAATTTGTCGGGAGTTACATATGTAGATGCTTCTGTTGGTTCTCTTTCTGAATCTGGTAACAATATTGATTCACGAATAGCTTGCAGCCAGAACGGAACTGCCTTAACGGATGTTCTTGGAAGTACTATCTGGTCACTTGTACCTTCGGTCCAACCTTCCAGTGGATCTTATGGTGTACGATTATATGTTTCCGGAACCGGATTGTCTGCGGCAGATGACAATACATTCTGTCCTGTAAAACGAACTTCAGGATCTACGGACTATGCAGATTGGAATACTTTCGAAACATCAACTTCCATTCCTTCTAGTGGAACTGCCGGAAGGATTTATGCCTCTGGAAATGGGTATGCAGAGCGCAACGGTTATACCTCTTTTAGTGAGCATGCCATAGGCAAGGCACCGTCTAATCAGCCGTTGCCTGTGGAGTTGTATTCATTTACGGCCAATTGTCTTGGTGAAGATAATGTTAAACTAATGTGGGTAACTGCTTCAGAAAACAATTCATCTCATTTTGTAATTGAAAATTCTGTTAATGGTGTCGATTGGAACGTTGCGGGTATTGTGAATGCAGCAGGGACTTCTCAAGAAACTTTAGAGTATGAGTTTGCATTTCGAACGCACTCAAGCTTGAATTATGTCCGACTGAAACAAGTAGACAAGGATGGGGAGGAAGTGATTTATCCAGAAATTTCGGTTGTTTGTTCGTCGAATTATAATACTCTGGTTACGATTCCAAATCCTTCAGGAAATGAGTTTACAGCGGTTTTTGATTCAGAAATCAATGATTCATCCATAGAGATTCAACTGACAGATATACAAGGTCGTGATATTTTCTCGAAAAGATTTAACGTTTCAAAAGGGCTCAATTTTATTGCGCTGGAAGGACAAACATGGCCAGCAGGTGTCTACTATCTTAAAGTGACTGCGGCTGATGGTAAGGTGCAGCTCATCCGTCATCGGATTTTATAGTACGGCTCATAAAATGTAATTTTGCTGTATGCTTCCATCGGACATACATGCGAAGACCATTTTGATTTCACCCTTGAATTGGGGATTTGGCCATGTAGCGAGATGTATTCCAATCATTCATCAGTTACTAAAAAACAATAACCGAATACTTATTGCGTGTGATGAGGAACAGAGGCGAATTTTTGAATCGTATTTTCCTGAGGTGGAATACATTCATCATCGCGGGTATCCGTTTCGATTTTCTGGTAATTCGTCTTTTCGTAAAGATTTGTTCTTACGTCTTCCGCAGTTAATTCGTAGGCTAAAAAAAGAAAAGGA
>JAJTDX010000107.1 GCA_021298235.1 Cryomorphaceae bacterium
CACCTCCAATCCTTTATGCTATGGATATAGCGATACGTATTACACCTTAAAATTGAGTGGCGATTCGTATGATTGTCTGGGTGAATACGGGAATGCGGCAGTACTTGGTGACAATCCTAAACCTTTGAATGGTTTCGCAGGAGCCACTGCCCTCTCAAGACAATCCAACTCATTGATTGTAGGTCAGGAAAATTATGGTTCCGGGGCTGTGATCTACCTGTTGGATAATCCGCTATTCAGGGGATTTTGGGAAAATGGCAAACTCTTTCTTGCGAACGCAGTATTCTTCGCAAATAATTGAAATTGAAGCTACCGTTTGTAAGCAATTGCCCTTAGAGAACGGATTGAGACTTTCGAATTAGAATCTCCATTCCAGAGGTAAGCCAATAGAGTGTCTGATTGACAATTTTCGACAGAAAAAGAATAGCTCAATAAACGATCAAAGTTGTATATATACATTCCAGTAAATTCTGATTTATAATACTTTGAGTCTTTTGAAGACAGAACAATCCGAACATTGGTATCCTTGTGTTTCCCTGAAATTTCTGCTTTCAATTCTATCAGAGAAATATCTTTTACCGGCAATTTGATAGCCTTGCTGTAGGTGAATTTCTCTGAAAGCTGGAACTCACCGGCATTTTTTTCAAATACTTTAATATATTCCAGTGGAATATGAGCTTTAGGAGCATCCGTATACCATTGAAAAAAGTGCGAGAGATACATACTCTTCGTGGTCGTTCCTCCACGATGAATTCCTTCATGGATTTGGAATCCCTGAAAAAGAGATAAGCAACAAAACGGGAAGAAGAGTGAGATAAAAAGAACTCGAATCTCACGTTTTACACTCATTATGCCAACACCAAATACTAAGACAACAAAGGGGAGGAACTCAATTACAGGTCGTTGTCCAAAGCCATCTCCATACGTCCAGCACCACCATGAGGAAAGTACATATACTACGAAGGAGAAAGGAATAAAGACACTGAGTATGGTCAAAAAATCTTTTTTGACGAGCAGAACAACGGTAATGAACACCATCAGAAAAATGCCTGGCGACCAAAGAAACCAACCTTTTTCAAATGAAAAGAGAAACTCAACAAAATGAGGGTGCAGAAAATCAAACGTTTCTTTTCCATACGAGTACACCACAAAGTTCCCTGTTTGCCAATACCAAACTACTGGCGAGAGAGCAACGATCGCTGAACAAATGAGGATTATTTTCCATTGTTCACGCCATGATTTCAAATAATCTCTAAGGCCGTCAAAAAGTGTTGTTCCTGCTATCCTGGAAAGAAGAGGCATGAACAACAGCATCATCGCATTGGTTGGTCGTATAGACACCATCAGAGCCAGTAAAACCAATGAAACAGAAAAATAGAATGTCTTCTTTGACTGAAAGTAAAGTATCACGTTCCGACAAAAAAGAGCGCACAAAAAGAAGCTGAACACATGTCCGACTGAATGATCGTAGAGGATATAATACCAGACATTACTGGCAAATACCAAAATCAACACCAGGCTCAAAGACGTACGTATCCCGATTTTCAAGACGCTCAATGTTTCATAGATAGCACGCAATCCCAACATGAGATATACCACATGCGCGATGGAAATGCTCATTTGAAAAGGCAATGAATACCCGTCACAGACAAATCCGCCTATCCAAGCAATCAACCACGCAAGAAAGAAGAAAGGAGCATAAAGCAGTGCCAATCCGGGAAATGTTTTGTTTACAACTCTACCATTTGGCTGTTTATTTAAAAAATTCTTGAACTGTGAACGATCGAGCGGGTAGTATTTCGTTTCTATTTCTTCAATAAACCCGAATTGCGCATCGTGATAAATGAAAACAGCAGGCAAGTACGCATAATATCCTTTGCCATCGCCATTGATTGGACGCTCAAACCTGCTATTCCAGTCTCGAAGACCAATTACCGCCGTGAGCAAAACTATCCACAGAAGTCTAAAAAACCATTTGTCAGTTTGAATCTTCATCAGAGCACCAAATTAGCGCTTTTCGGTCCAAATCAGCTTTTAAAATGTAAATTTGCGGGGCATGCGAATTCACAAGCTATCCATTTTAGTTCCTGCCTATAACGAGGAAAAAACGATCTCGGAGGTCTTAGCTCGCTTATCCGAGCTTCCCTTGCCGGACAGGATGGAAAAAGAAGTGATTGTGGTAAATGACTGTTCAAAAGACCAAACCGGTGTTGTCATCAGCGAGTTTGTGAGCAAACAGCCAGCAGAGGTGTTTAAACGTTTTGATCAGCCTGTAAATCAGGGAAAAGGTGCTGCATTGCACAAGGCCATCGAACTGGCAACAGGAGATTACATTGTAATACAAGACGCAGATCTCGAGCTAAATCCGAGCGACATCCTTCTATTACTGAACGGACTCAAAGAAAAAAATGCAGACGTCATTTACGGTTCACGATTTTTGAACAACACCCATGAGAATACCAGCTTCCTATGGCACATCATGGGAAACGGATTTCTAACAAAGCTTTCAAATCTCTTTACAGGATTTCATCTAACTGATATGATGACATGCTACAAGCTTATCCCGGCTGAAATAATTAAAGCTATGCCTTTAAAAGAGAAACGTTTCGGCTTCGAACCGGAGGTTACCCTTCGATTGTCAAAGATTAAAGGACTACGAATCGCTGAAGTACCGATTTCTTATGTTGCCCGAAACAAAACACAAGGAAAAAAGATCAATTACAAAGACGGGTTCCGCGTGATCTATTGCATTCTGAAATATAAGTTCAGTAGGTAATCAATTTGAGGCCTGCATAGCAAGCAGAAATGCGCTAGTTATTGGTTTTCTTAGTTGGCAATTGAAAACCTAATCCTGCCGAAAGAATGAGCTCATCCGCTTTTCTGGAACCACCTTGAAGTTGTCTCACAGTTGAATTTACATAGGTCAGATTCGCGAAAAAATGAAAATAATCCCACACAAAATAAGAAGTTCCTGCCGTCACGGCAAATGAAGGACTAAATGAAATCCCGGAAGAGATCGCTGAAAATCTTAAAAGCGAAAGTCCCGGTTGAACACCAAAATACTTATCCCAATTACTCTTATTGAAATGATAAAACAATCCGAAATAAGTCCTTGAGGCCCCGTTTAGAACCTCATCTGTAGCCTTCTCTGCCTTGCTGTCAATAAAAAAATAGCTGTCTCCACGCAAGCTAAGCTTTTTATCAACGTGATATTCCAGGAAACCGGAAAGGTAAATATTATCCACAGACCTGTTCAACATTTTTGACGGAGAGATTGTAGCCGAAGCTTTCAATATACCAGGCTGAATATAATTCTCTTGTGAAATCCCAATCACACATTGAAGAATGAAAAGTGAGATGCAGACAAACTTTACCATAAGTCGCCGAGTTTATAATTAATACCCAAATGAAACAACAGATGTCCTTCCAAGCTGGCCCCTTTTTCATGATGAAATACGACTTTGCCATTGTCCTGATCCGCATGCACATGTGTTCCGAGGTGAGTCATATACTGACAAACGGCCGAAAGATCGAGTCGTGAAGAGAGATTATAGTGAACTCCTAGCCCACCTTGAACCGCTGAGCTCCAGCGCTCATCGAAATTATTTCGATTTGAATTGTCTTCAAGTCTCGAGTAATCAAAACAATGTCCTGCAAGAATGTAAGGCCGAAACCGTGGCGCGGGTTCTTTGCCGGGATAATAGAGAACGCTCCAACCAATATGGTAATCTGTTCGGTTCGCAAAATCACCAATATCACTTGTGATATAATCAAAAAACCAATCTGAATTCACCTTGTCCGCAAATTGCAAGCGGAACTGTCCTCCCACTCCGGTTCCGGTGTTTCCATTCAAACCGTCGTTAAAAGCACTCACGGTAGTTCTAACTCCAAGACTAAAGATCCCTCCCTGGCTTCCTTTGAGATTTAGCGGTTGTGCAATTCCTATGAATGGGAGAAGAAGAAAAATGAGCAGGTATTTCATAGCACGATTTTCCTTTTCAACGCGATTGCAGGAAAAGTGTTGCGTTAAAACAAAAAAACCACGGCGAACCGTGGTCTCTCTAAGTAAAAAAAACTTTCTTATTTACCGAATTGCTCAATAACTTCTGTTGTGACTCCTGTATTGGAGAATCCGCCATCATGAAATAAGTTTTGCATCGTTACATACTTGGTCAGATCCGAGAATAACGAAATACAATAGTCTGCACATGCATTTGCATCAGCATTACCCAGTGGTGACATTTTTTCAGAGAAGCTAATGAATTCAGCAAAACCTTTCACTCCGCTTCCGGCTGTCGTCATGGTTGGTGACTGAGAAATGGTATTTACGCGCACTTTTTTAGCAACACCATAATGATATCCAAAACTTCTGGCAACAGACTCGAGATATGCTTTGTTGTCTGCCATATCGTTGTAGTCAGGAAATACTCTTTGGGCAGCAATGTATGTCAGCGCAACTATCGAACCCCATTCATTCATCGCATCAAGCTTCATAGCTGTTTGCATCACTTTGTGAAATGATAGCGCAGAAACATCCAATCCTTTTAATGTGTAATCGTAATTCTCATCGGTATAGTGATTCCCTTTTCGAACGTTTACCGACATTCCGATGGAATGAAGGATAAAATCGATTTTACCACCCAAAACTTCCATGGATTCAGCGATCAACTTTTCAAGATCTTCCACACTTGTAGCATCTGCAGGAATTACTTTAGAACCTGTTTTTTCGGCGAGACCATTGATCTCACCCATGCGCATTGCAATTGGAGCGTTTGTCAAAACAAATTTCGCACCTTGTTCGTGCGCCTTTTCAGCTACGTGCCAAGCAATAGACTGACTGTTTAATGCACCAAAGATAATTCCTCGTTTTCCTGCTAATAAGTTGTTTGCCATTCTTTCAAGATTTTGGACAAAGATAAATGTTTTGAATAAAAAAGACTTTTTCATTTAAATGCTTCATCTTCCGTGTAATTTTGCTCCTTCTAAAATTGAACTCTAATGAAGTTTTTCAAAAGATCTTGGGTTAAAATACCTTTACTCACAGTAACCATCCTATTTGCCCTGATAGGTTTTTTCCTAACTGGTTCCTATCTGGCAATTAAAATGAAATGGACCAACGAATCAGGCATTGTAGATGCAAACAACCGCTACTTTTCGCAAATACAGGATAAATACAACCAGGGTTACCGAAAAGTGAAGCAGAAATTAGATTACAACGATCATGAGGCCCTGCATCGAATTCTTATTCTAAACAAATACTATCCGAAAAATGCCGAATTCATACTTCACGCATACACTAAAAACCACAATTCGCTTGAGGTTCTTCGCATGCTTGATGCCGTTGATCTCCAGTTAAAAGACAACCAAAGCTATTCGAAAGAAGTCAAGGAATACCTCAGAAACAAAAATACATACCGTAAAAAATACGCAACAGAAAGTGTTTTTGAATGGATGAATATTGCAGAATGGCAAACTTTCAAAGAGGCAGTTGCAAAGGACAAAAAGCTCATTGATTCTGCAGCCAGTGTTACAGGTGTAGAGCCAAGACTCATTGTTGCATGTCTCGTTGGAGAACAGATTCGTTTATTCAACTCAGGTCGAGAAGCATACAAAAAATGGATTGGACCTTTGAAAATACTCTCAGTGGAATCCCAGTTCTCTTTTGGTGTAACGGGAATCAAAGAGCATACTGCAATTGAGATTGAGCGACTTTTGAAAGACCGTTCAAGTGTGTATTACCTCGGAGAAAAATACGAACATCTTCTGGATATTGAAAATGGTGATTCAAGCAACCAGCGGATAGCGCGATTAACTTCTTACCGCAATCATTACTACTCCTATTTGTATGCTGCTGTGTTCCTCAAACAAGTAAAAATGCAATGGCAGCGCGCAGGTTTTCCGATCGATGACCGACCGGAGATCTTGGTAACCCTGTTTAATGTAGGTTTTCCACAATCACAACCCAAGGCGAATCCGCGTGTTGGTGGCTAGACAATTCAGGTAATAGAAAAAAAGTATTCCTTTGGTGCAATTGGATATCAATTCTACTACAGCGGTGAATTGTATGACCTATTTCCTTTCAAAGAAAAGCGATTCGACTGGAAAGGCTGATTCTTTAGTTGTCAGTTGGCATTGTCCGAAAAATACGATCCCAGAATCGTGAGGACACCCCATAAGCTCGTTCCGGCTCTTTGTAATGGTGAATGAGGTGATGATGCCAAAGCCATGTGAAATATTTAGGTGCTTTTCGTGTATGAACCAGAAAATGAACCGTTGAATAGAAAAGATACCCTAATTCAAATCCTGCAAGAAAAAACCAAGCTCCCTGACCAAAGAATAAAGAAAAAAGCACCCAGAATACTCCGAGAAAAAGAAGAGCCGGAATGGGTGGCATATACAGTCTATTCGTGTCTTTTGGTTCCTTATGATGGTATCCGTGCATGGCAAAATGAAATGCTTTTACCAACGAATGCTTAAGCTCCAAATGAAAAAGCCAACGATGCAAAACGTATTCTGCAAGCGACCAAGAAAAAACTCCAAAGAGGAACAGCCCGAATCCCAAATGTATGTCCTTGTTCAAACCAATAAACAGCTGTAAAGAAATGACCGTCAAATGAAATGGAATCATCACCCATGGGCTGCTAAGTGATAGAATTTCAAGAAAGATATTATCATACATTCTGTAGCTTGTCTTTTGCGCCATGTTCCGGAATATTTCATCCGAAATTAGATTTCACCCCAATAGCGTACGAGTGAATTCATCGAGAGACACTAAAAACCCAACGAAAGGGTTACGGGCTTAAATTATTTCCAATTGAAGTCCGTCATAG
>JAJTDX010000108.1 GCA_021298235.1 Cryomorphaceae bacterium
TATGGCAAAATAGCGTGAATACACTCGCATCGCTTGACTTGTTCCCACTTCAGGGCGGACAATACTATGTTGATGACGTTAGCTTTGATCAGCAGCCATATACGATTCTAAATCTCAACGCTGCGATGGCGGGACTTAATATTGGAGGAAACATTGCGAGTCAGGCTGTTACACCTTCTGTTACGGTTCTAAATGCTGGGACTACAGTTATTAATTCCTTCGACGTAACACTGGATTACAATGGAACCCAATACACGCAGAATGTGACTGGGCAAAGTATTGCTTCACTTGCGGATTATGTTGTTAATTTTTCTCAGATCACCCTTGTTCCTGGATTAAATGTAGCTACTGCGACTATTACGAATGTGAATGGTGGAGCAGATGATGATCTGACGGATAATTCGATGTCAATTAATGTAAATCCTGTTGTTCCTGCACCTGGAAAAATGGTTGTGGGAGAAGAAGGAACAGGTACTTGGTGTCAGTGGTGTCCACGAGGTGCCGTTTATATGGATCTTTTTGAACAAAATTACGGACAGTTTTGGGCAGGTATTGCCGTTCATAATAGCGATCCGATGACCGTTACAGAATACGATGCAGGAGTTGGCGCTGTTGTTAGTGGTTACCCAAGTGCATTAGTAGATCGCGGTCCGGATGTCGATCCATCAGGTATGGGTCCCGATTTTTATGCTCGCTTGCAAACTGCTCCAGTAGCCTTCATTACGAATGGTGCAAACTGGGACCCTGTCACACGCATTTTGAATGTTTCAGTGACTACAGATTTTCAGGCTAGTGCAACCAGTAATTACAAAGTTGCATGTGTTTTGACAGAGGATGGTGTTACTGGAACTGGTTCAGGGTACAATCAGTCTAATGCGTATGCAGGTGGAGCAAATGGTGTTATGGGGGGATATGAAACATTAGCAAATCCTGTACCTGCAGCCCAAATGACATATGACCATGTTGCCAGAGCAATTGCCCCAAGCTTCGGAGGATATGCAAATGCATTTCCAGCAACGGTAAATTCAGGAGATTTATACACCTTCAATTTCTCATTTACCTTACCTGCAACTTGGGATGAAGCTAACATGCATATCATAGGGATGCTTGTAGCACCTAATGGTCGAATCGACAACGCAGGTAAAGCTACTATTGCTGAGGCCGTATCAAGTGGGTTTGTATCAGGAACTCAGGTGGCATCTGTTGCTCAGCTAGAACAGCCTGATGCGGTAATGCAAGTATTCCCAAATCCTGCTGTTTCTCAAGCAACCGTAGTACTTAATTTGAATAACGAAAGTGAGGTAAGCCTTAAACTTATGGATGTATCCGGAAAAGTTTTATCCTCACGATCTTATGGAATGATTTCAGGCGCAGTTGACATGCAATTGAACATGTCAATGTTGTCTGCAGGTGTTTATGTCATCGAAGCTGAAATCGATGGAAATAAGATCACCAAACGAATTGTAAAAGAATAAATTTATTCTGAGTTCTTTTGAATGGCCGGAACACCACCGGCCATTTTTTCTTGATTACATTTGCGTAATGAAATGGATTGGCAAACGAATCAACTTCGTAGAAGAAAAGAATCGAACTACCATTGTTATTTTTCCTGAGAAAAAAACACTTATAACAGGCCTCATGGGAGCGTGGCTTGCGATGTGGTTGGTCATTGGTGCTACATCTGTATGGGCCTTGTTTGTCCTTAAACTTTCTGAACAGGAGCAGATCATCTTGTGGGTTTTCCTTGCATTCTGGGTCTATTATGCCTTGAAAGTCGCACGCACTTTTCTTTGGATTCTTTGGGGAAAAGAGCTAATTAAGATAGATGAGGTGGCCCTTCATTACAAACGTTCTGTCAGAACCTATGGTCGTTCTGTTCCTTACTATTTTGAAAATATCAAAAAAGTGTCCATTGAACATCCGAAAGAAGGGTCTTTTCAGTCAGTCTGGGAATCTTCTCCATGGATCGCAGGTGGTGAACGCCTGGAATTTGAATATCAGGGTAAAATAGTAAGAATTGGTAGAAAACTTGAGGAACGGGACTCTAAATTACTCTATGATTTGATAACAAAAAAAATAGAGGACAGACTGCGTACTTCAAAATCAAAACCCTAGTGCTTTTAGTCTAAATTCAGCAATTTTTTTGATCAATTCTTCTGGTATTGCTGAGTTGTAGGGCAGTTGAATCGCTCCTTTGCTATGTTTTATATTTTTTAGCTCTTCTTTGAAGAATTTAATTGGCTTGGATGTTGGATAAAAGCCAATGTGATTTTTATGTGCAGCGAAGTAAACAACGATTTGCTTCAACTTAAATGCAGGCATGTTATAACTTATAATTTCTTCACAATTCTTGGGTAATAGTTTTTTTAAATAAGAATGAAAATCAATAAGTTTAAATTGAATTTCTTCATTAAATGAGGCAATATATTGGTCGTGAGATTTATATGTCATTTAAGAGAATTTAAAGGCAATGCTTCCTACACCTTTCGTTTTTTGCCCGTCAATTGTTTCCTCTCTCACCAAAAATAAAGCTTGTTTCTCTGATAAGACTTCAGCGAGGTTCTTTATCTTCCCGGCAGGAACATATTGCTTAAGCAGATCATCTAGCAATTCATCTGACTTACGTAGAAGAATAGGTGGCGCAAGAAGTTCACGGAGAGTATCTCGGTGACGCACACGTTCTGTGTTCGAACTAAACCTCATATCTGCCGGCAATTCATTCATTCCCAACACAGAACAGAGTTTAACAAAATGGGCGTCACTTCCAATAGCAAGTGTAATGGATTGACCATCTATCGTTTTAAATATTTCCCCATAACTCACGCTCCCACAATGCCACCAGTAATCCTTCTTTTAAGTGATGTCCGGCAAGCACATCTATCAGGGCCACAGGCATCTTCACGGGACCGCTTTCCGGTGTGCCGTTCATTGACATGAATCCCGTTTCGGCCTGTAGGATAAGGTCATAAGCAACTCGATCACTGTGTGAACCGAAACCGCTTATTTTTCCGATGATTAGTCTCGGATTTATTTTTCTCAAAACATCATCGGTTACGCGAAGTTTGTCTTCATCCCCTTTTTTGAAATTTGAAACCAGAATATCGGCATCTTCAATTTGATCCAAAAACTGTCGATAGTCTTCCTCAGAGCGAAGATCGAGATGCAAGTATGTTTTTCTATAATTGACAGAAGAAAAATAGGCCGAAACTGCAGAGTCAGGATTTTCAGTTGGAAGCTTCCAACTTCTGGTAACATCCGGTGTGCGCTTGTTTTCAATTTTGACAACCTGAGCTCCTAATTCAGCAAAAAATGTCGTGACGGACGGTCCTGCCAGTACTGTTGAAAGGTCAATTACCTTTAGTGCAGAGAAAATAGTTGTCATCCAAAACTTATTTTGTTATCCAAATCTAACGGAGGTCATGGTAAGTGATCCGGCCATCGCCTGATCGTTGAAGAAAGAAACAGCATCCTTTTCATTTTTTAATCCAAGCGAATATATCAAAGGAAAATAATGATCGGGTGAGGGAATCGCTTTAGCGATATGCTGATGAAGTGTGAAATAGTTAATCAGTGAAGAGTGGTCATTATCTGAGATCCTGGTTTTGAATAATTCATTTATTTCCAGCGCCCAATCGAAACCGAATGCTTCGTTTAATCTATCCCATGCAACCAAGCCGAGGTTGTGTACCATATTTCCCGAACCTATGATCAATACTCCTTTTTTTCTGAGGGATGCAAGCTGTTGTGCAAGTTCGTAATGGTATTGAGCTCCTTGATAATAATCGATGCTTAATTGTAGGACGGGAATGTCAGCTTCAGGATACATGTGCCGCAATATGGTCCAGGTTCCATGGTCCATTCCCCATTCAGTGTCTAATCCGACAGAGGTCTTTGTGATTATTTCTGCGGTTTCAGCAGCCAATTGTGGATTTCCTGGGGCAGGATATTCAACGGCGAACAGTTCCTCTGAAAATCCTCCAAAGTCATGGATGGTCGCAGGTTTTTCGCTTGCAGTGATGAAGGTGCCCCTCGTTAGCCAATGAGCTGAAATACAAAGTATGGCTTTGGGTTTAGCAATCTCGGAAGCCAGTTTTTTCCAATACGAGCGCCCCTGTTGTTCCTAGAGCAATGGTTCCACTCATAATGGTTACAAATTTTCTGCGATCCATTTTACTGCTGTTGCAGTTTCCAGTTTACGTATGCAGCAATTTTACTTTCCTGTACAGCATCTAACTGCGCTTCTTTTGCCATAGCCGGCACGATCTTCTGCCATTTTTCTTTTGAATAACGTCCAATAACAGGGAGCTCATGGCATTTTACACAATTCGTTTCATATAGAGCAAGGCCTTCAGACGCCTCACCCGTAGGTACAGCTGGTGCTGACTTTTTTACATCCGCCACTTCTGCAGTTTTTGGAGCACAGCCAAGAAAGGTGAAGATCGAAATTGAAAAGATGATTTTTTTCATGGAGTTATTTTTTCAAGTGTAACATTGGCAATACCATCCCTGACGAAATTAAGTTTTTTGGCTGCTTTTAGGGTAACATCAATGCAATGGCCAGAACTTTTACTTAATCGGTCATTAATTTTGAGTATCACAGTTGAGTCATTCTTTAAATTGGTCACTTTTACTTTTGTCCCGAATGGCAACGTTTTGTGTGCGGCCGTCAAACTGTCTTGTCTGAAGATCTCACCAGAAGAGGTTTTCCTTCCCTCAAATTTGGTGGAATAGTAACTTGCTTTTCCTTTTTCTAGGACAGCGCGGTAAACAAACCCCGAAAAAATAAACAGACTTATAACTAGAAATACAATTTTCATCCTGTCTAATTGGATCGAAAAATACGGAATCAGGAGCTTCTGGCCAAAATTTATGTGATTTCTTAGCTTGAGTTAAGAAAATTCTCAATGAATTTATGAGATTTGTGCACCTTTCAGTTATGAATAAAAATACATACATCATTCAACAAACAAGTCTTACGGAAAAATCTGTAGGACAAACAATTAAACTTCTAGAAGAAGGTGCAACTGTTCCTTTTCTTGCACGTTATCGCAAAGAGCAAACAGGTGGGCTTGATGAGGTTGAAATTGCAGCAATACGAGATTTTTCAAAGAAATTTGATGAATTGATTCAACGTCAGAAAACCATCCTCACCGCTGCTGAGGAGCAAGGAAAGTTAACATCCGAACTTCGTGAGAAGATCGAAAATTGTTTTGATGCTGTTATTTTGGAGGACCTTTATCTCCCGTTTAAGCAGAAAAGAGAAACACGGGGAGACAAGGCACGAAAAGCAGGTCTTGAGCCACTCGCTAAAATGATTATGTCTCAGCGTGGTGGAGATCCTGAACAAATGGCAGAACGATTTGTGAAAGGAGAGCTTGAAGATGAAGAGGCAGCCATTCAGGGTGCCTTGGATATCATAGCCGAGTGGGTCAATGAGAACAGTATTGTTCGTGGCAAGGTGCGAAATTTGTTTGGTCGAAAAGCACTTCTTTCTACTAAAATCATCAAAGGAAAAGAAGAGGAAGGGGCGAAGTATAAAGATTATTTTGATGTTAAAGAACCACTCTATAGATGCAGTTCTCACCGATTTTTAGCCATGCATCGGGCGGTGAATGAAGGGATAATTTCGATAAAGGCGCTTCCGGAAGAAAATGAAGCGATCGAATTGTTGGAACGTTTCTTTGTTAAGGGAAACGATGCCTGCTCGAACTTTGTTGCACACGCTTGCAAGGATGCCTACAAGCGATTAATGGCCCCATCTCTGGAGAACGAAGTATTAAAAGAGGCTAAACAGAAAGCTGATGTGGAGGCGATTCGTGTCTTCTCCTCGAATTTGAGGCAATTATTGCTTGCGGCACCTCTGGGAAATAAGCGAATTCTCGCAATTGATCCCGGATTTAGAACAGGATGTAAAGTGGTCTGCATAGATGAATCCGGAAATCTTTTGAATAACCTTACAATCTATCCTCATCCTCCTCAGAGTGAGCTTAGTCAGGCTATGGCTAAAATTTCACAACTCGTGCAAACCTATAAGATAGATGCGATTGCTGTTGGAGATGGAACTGCAGGAAGAGAGACGGAGTCGATGATAAAGAAAATTCGCTTTGACAAAGAATTGGAGGTATTTGTTGTTCGTGAAGACGGGGCCTCTATTTATTCGGCAAGCACTGTGGCACGTAAGGAATTTCCCGAGTATGATGTAACCGTGAGGGGAGCTGTTTCCATTGGCAGAAGATTGATGGATCCACTTGCAGAATTGGTCAAGATAGATCCGAAGTCAGTAGGAGTGGGGCAATACCAGCATGAAGTCAACCAAACGCTTTTAAAAGAGGCACTAGACGACGTAGTTATCTCTTGTGTGAATAGTGTTGGAGTGGATGTAAATACAGCGTCTCCTTATTTGTTGGGATATGTATCTGGATTGGGAGAGACGCTGGCTGAAAATATTGTTCAGTTCAGAAAGGAAAATGGTGTGTTTCTATCAAGAGAAGATCTTAAAAAGGTCAAGAGACTTGGTGATAAAGCATTTGAACAAGCGGCAGGTTTTCTCAGAATAAAAAATGGAAACAACCCCTTGGACAATTCAGCTGTTCACCCTGAAAGTTATTTTTTGGTGGAACGGATGGCGAAGAAGCTGGGAACTGAGCTATCGCATTTAGTTGGCAACAAAGAAAAAATCGATCAGCTTAATAAAATTGACTTTCCTGAGGTGGATGTATTTACGTTTAATGATGTTGTAAATGAGTTGAAGAAGCCAGGATTAGATCCACGAAAAAAGGCAAAAGTTCTGGAGTTTGATTCCTCCATCCGAACCATTGATGATCTTCGCACAGGCATGGTATTGCCAGGGATAGTAACCAATGTCACAGCATTTGGTGCATTTGTAAATATTGGAATAAAAGAGAATGGGTTGATTCATAAATCCCAACTTGCGGATGTGTATGTGGATGATCCTTCAAAGTTCATTTCATTGCATGAGCATGTTTCAGTTCAAGTCCTGGAGATCGATCCGGCCAGAAAACGCATCGGATTAAAAAAAATAGGTAAATCTTAAAATTGCTGACAACTTTTTCAGCCCTTTCGACGTCTAAATTAAAAACTACTGATTATGAAAAAATTACTATTCATGTTGACGGTTTTCCTATCGGTTGCCACAACAAACTTTTCTTCAGCCCAAGCTGTATCTGCAGTGAACACCACTGCTCCGGGAGTGTGCTTCGGCACTTCTCAAACGTACACATTCACAATTCTGGATGGAACAGGCGACCCTTGTGCCGGATTCTTTGTGTACACCAGTACAACACCGGTTACAGATTCAACACTTTGCAATGGTACAATAACAGCAGTACCTTACTCAGGTACAATCCCTTACACCTATTCGTGGGGGAGTCCTTCTTTTGGCACCACAAGTACAGTGTCATCCGTCTGTCCTGGTTCCTACTACGTTGTGGTCACCGACGCGAATGGATGTACTTATACTGCTCTATGTACCGTGGTTGACTCCTCCAATACCGGAAATGATCCTTGTTCCGGGTTCTATGCAGGCATTTCTGTTTATCCATCAGCTGACAGTTTGAGCTGTGATGGTTCTATGGAAATCGTTCCTTATGGAGGAACAGCCCCATACACATATTCGCTTGCGAGTGGTGTGTCATACCCGACAGGAACCATAACCGATTTGTGTCCCGGAACATATACTGTAGTTGTTGTTGATGGCAACGGTTGCTATTACACAGTTTCCGGTTCTGTTTTAGATTCTTCCTATTATTTTCCTGACTCTTCAAACATTATAAGTAACCCAACTTTTGGTGATTCTACAATTGTTGACACACTTGATTATTCCTGGATCTATGATTGTACGTTTGACCTAAGTTCAATTGATTCGGCTTATGTGATTCAGAATTCTTCTTTGGGCTCAGATTCAGTCCTTGTGACATGGATTATGATTGATGCCGCCGGGCAGGTAGTAGGAACATACACTGTTGGGTATCCTACTGGTGGTGTTTCTGGAGTGGTAACTGTTTATCTCAGTGTGCTTTGTCCTCAACATGCACCAGGAGATAATGCACTGATTGCAACCGACCAGATCTACTTGCAGCCTTCCTCATTAGGAATTGAAACAATAGTATCGGATGAAGTTAGAGTCCTGAATCCATTTGACGGATCTCTAGAAATCTCTTTTGAAAAATCTGCAGACAGAACTATACTGCTCTATGATCTGAAAGGTGCTGTGGTATATTCGGAGTCTTCTTGTTCCAAAGAAGTTAGCGTCGATACCCGTCACGTGCAAAAAGGGATGTACATACTAAGCATTCAGGAAGGAGCAAAAGTGTATCAGAAAAAACTGATCAAATAATCCAAATCAACGTATGAATTTTTAAAAGGCGGAATCTCCGCCTTTTTTATTTTCATTATTTGATGGTAAAGATGATATCCACGCGTCGATTTCTCTGGCTGTCTTCATCAGTTTTTTCAGGATAAACAAGTGGAATGGTATTGCTGTACCCTTCGAATCCTATGCGACTTTGTGAGATCCCTCGACGGACGAGATAATTATTAAGTGCCTTCGCTCGGGCAAGAGAAATATCATAATCATCCATGCAGCAAACGTGTCCCCGAATGAAGATGTCTACGTTTTCATGGGCATTCAGAAATTGAAATAACTTGTCCATTTCAGGGATCGAATATTCTCTCACAATAGGTGAGGCATTTTCAAATTCAATGGTAAGCGGAATGGGTTCAAGTTTTTCTTTTGCAGAAAGTTGTACACCGTTAAATTCAAGGGTACTGTTCATAGGGGCCACTTCGTAAACAATATCTACCCTTCTCCAATAAGAATGATCATCAGGTCTGTTTGATTTAGGCGGATATGAACAAGCAGGAGCGCTCGATGATTCGACTTTATGACCTAAGCTTTCAAGATATGCTACAACTACTGCTCTGCGACTTTCAGCGAGAGGAATATTGATGGAGTCGTTTCCGGATACATCAGTGTAAGCCGTGACAGATTTAATTAGTATAGCTTGACCTTTTCTTTCGAGTTGTTCCAACTTGGTTATAGAGCTCTTATCTAAGGTAGAAACATTTAGCTTAAAGAATAATTGAACAAAATCCGTTTGGGAAAAAAGCGTAAAGGGCAGAAGAATCAAAAGTAGAAAATACCGCATGAGCATGTTTTTCCGTTTAACGGAAATGAATTATGGAATGTAACATTCGTACAGAATTATTTGGATCGAACTTGAGTATCCTAGAGATAAAACGAGGAATAGTGGTTAATTTATCGTACCTTTGATTCTCACTACAGAATCTCCTTTTGATCTTCAAAATATTTTCTGATCATTTTAACTATTAATGCTTTTTACAGAACTGAATTTAATTCAACCCATTCTTCGGGCGATTGAAGAAGAAGGGTATACTTCGCCTACACCTATTCAACAACAAGCCATTCCACACGTTTTAAAGGGGACAGATGTGCTTGGTTGCGCACAAACCGGAACAGGAAAAACAGCTGCGTTTTCCATTCCGATACTTCAACAACTCTCAGATGAAAATTTTCAGGGAAAACGTAAGATTCGTTCACTGATACTTACTCCAACGCGCGAATTAGCAATTCAGATTGGCGAAAGTTTGGCAGCCTATGGGCGAAACTTGAAAGTGAAACATACTGTGATCTTTGGTGGAGTGAACCAAAATCCTCAAGTCAACGCGCTTAAGGCCGGTGTAGATATACTTGTTGCGACTCCGGGAAGATTACTGGATCTTATGACCCAAGGATATATTTCCTTAATTGATCTACAGATGTTTGTTCTCGATGAAGCAGACCGGATGCTCGACATGGGTTTTATTCATGATGTAAACAAAATTATCCGTGCCCTTCCAGACAAGCGTCAAAATTTGTTTTTTTCAGCGACAATGGCTCCGGATATTCTCAAACTGGCGAGTACTATTCTTAAAGATCCAGTCAAAGTTGAGGTTACACCTGTTTCGACAACTGCCGAAAAAGTAGGACAAGTGGTCTATTTTATCGACAAAACAAATAAACCTTCTTTGCTTGCCGATTTGCTTTCAGAACATACCGCGGAATCTATTCTAGTTTTTACAAGAACTAAACATGGCGCAGATCGAGTGGCTAAAGGACTTGCTCGCAAAGGGGTGAAGGCAGATTCGATCCATGGAGATAAATCGCAGAACCACCGTCAGCGTGCGTTGAATAACTTTAAAGACAAAAACATTCGTGTGCTCGTGGCGACTGATATCGCTGCTCGTGGGATCGATGTGGAGGAGATGGAGTTGGTTATCAATTACGAACTACCAAACATTCCGGAAACGTACGTACATCGAATCGGTCGAACAGGTCGTGCAGGAAATTCTGGTAATGCAATTTCATTTTGCGACTTTGAGGAAAAGGCCTTTCTGAAAGACATTGAGAAACTTATCCATCAGCAGATCGAAGTAATCGATGGCCATCCTTATCCGATGGAAGTATTTGAGATCATCAAAAAAGAACGTCCCGCTCGTCCTCCGAGAAATGAGCGATCTTCTGCTCCGAAAAAAACAAAACCTACAGTCGACCAAAAAGTTGGTGCTGCCAAAAAGAAAGGCAGGAAAACGTGGTTCGGTAAGAAGGATAAATATTGATTGTGTCCATATAGGTGCGGATTTCAATCCGTGCCTACAGGGGTTGAAATCAGGTTGGATTTAAATATATGAACCCGTTTTTCACCGTAAGATCCGATTCAAAATTATTCTCGTAAAGCGAACCTGTCCCTAATCCTTGTGGGAGCGGATTATCGTATTCTGCGGTAAATTGACAGATCGCATTGAGTCCGAAATTGGATTCGAGTGCAGAGGTCATCCACCAAGGTATGTTTTGTGCTTCCGCGAGTTCAATCCATTCTTTAGTTCCGGAAATGCCACCATGCAAACTTGGTTTTATAATGATGTATTGAGGGCAGATGGTTTCCAATAATTCTGTTTTCTTCTCTCTTGAAGTGATGCCAATCAATTCTTCATCAAGCGCAATGGGAACAGGTGTATATTTACATAGTTCACTCATGTCATCCCATGTACCTGCTGGAATTGGTTGTTCTATAGAGTGAATTTCTAATTCTGCCAATTGTTGAAGAACTTTAGTTGCCTCTGTTTTCGCAAATGCACCATTGGCATCTACACGCAGAGTTAGCTGATCAGCTGAAAATTTTTCCCGTATGGATCTTAGGATTTTCAATTCTGTAATCAAATCAATCGCTCCTATTTTCATTTTGATCGTGGTAAATCCTGATTTCAGTTTTTGATCGATCTGTTCTTGCATGAATTCAGGTGTGCCCATCCAAACGAGTCCGTTTATTGGGATCTTTCGATCACCTTGACTGAAAGAGTTGTCAAAATAGATGCCTTTTCCTCCATGTTCAAAATCCAACCAGGCCGTTTCCAAACCAAAGAGTATAGACGGAAAGTCCTTCAAAGAATTGAGCAAAGATGAAGCAATTCCTTCTTCAGGATTACAGCCATCGCCGTTGAGTTGAGAAAGAACCTCGTCGATCTTTTTCTCAAATGAAATTTGATCTGAGTAATCAGGCGACAATCCCGGTATAACACTGATTTCGCCTTTTCCAGTGACCATTCCTTGGTTGAGATGCAGAATCCAGCTTGGTTTGGAATAAAGTACGCCTCTGCTGGTTCCTGCTGGCTGGATAAATTTTAGATCGATGAATTCAACCCAACAATTCATAGCTGAAGGAACAAGGCCGTTAATACCGCTACGGCAAAGGTCGACAATGCCACCTTTTTCAATTCAGGATCGAAATCTGCAGGATTCCTTGTTGCCATGACCTTGCGAACATGTATGAGAAGAACACTGCACGGCGCCAGACCAATAAATGCCCATTGATTTTGAATCTGAAACAAATAGATGAATAAGCACGCAATACCACTTAGAATTAAAAAAACATGGTAAAATTTGGCGAGGTTTGGTCCCATCATCACTACTAAAGTGCGTTTTCCCGATCGTTCATCGTTTATCCGATCGCGCATATTGTTCAGGTTTAATACAGCTGTACTCAAGCTTCCTATCGTAAAAGCAGGCAGCAGAAGTAACCAGTCGAATTGCTTGGTATACAGTGGATAAACACCAAGTACACTTACTCCCCCGAAGAATATGAGTACCATTAGGTCGCCCATTCCATGATACCCATATGCCCTTTTACCTACGGTGTAGCTAATCGCAGCAATGATACAGGCGATCGCAAGGAAAACGTAGGTAAGTAACACAGGATTCGTAAGGCCTTTGGTTCCAAAATAAATCAGCAAGCTTGCTGAAAACAAACTTAAAACGGCGGTAAAGATCACCGCGTTTTTCATTTCACTAGCTGTGATGACTCCCGATTGTACACTTCTCATTGGACCGATACGTTGAGCGTTGTCCGTTCCCTTTAAACTGTCTCCAAGGTCATTTGCCAGATTGGAAAGAATTTGGAAAAGCACGGTGGTCAGCAGCGCCAATCCTAGGATCATTCCATTACTGAAACCCTTCGATGCTGCTATTCCAGAACCAAGAATAATTCCCGAAAGTGAAAGAGGTAAGGTGCGCAAGCGCAATGCATGAATCCAGGCTTGTCTGCGTTTCATGTGACAAAGGTAATGCAGGATTTTGAACAATGAACAATGAACAAAGAGCAAAGAAAAAAGAACTAAGACTTTTTCAAATCTAAATCGCGATTCAAATCGTTGTGAAAACAAGTAGTTATAATTTATAATCCTGGTTCTTTGAATTTTGTTCCTTGCCCCGATAAAAGTTCTGTACGCATAATAAAATTAATATCTTTGGCTTATGTCAGCAGCACAAGAAAAACCTATACTATGTCAATTACTTGGAATCGATTTTCCTGTAATAATGGCCCCAATGTTTTTGGTTTCGAACGAAAAAATGATCATCGAGGGCGTGAGAAATGGAATTACCGGCGCTATTCCGGCCTTGAATTACAGATCCACATCCGAACTTCGTGAGGGGATTCGTCGGATGAAACGAGCAGTTTCGGGTCCTGTAGGAATTAATTTGATTGTGAATAAATCCAATTTTCTTTACAAAGAACAACTACAGATCTGTTGTGAAGAGAAAGTGGATTTTATTATTACTTCGCTTGGTTCGCCTGAACATACCATTCACGAAGCTCACAAGTCTGGAGTGAAAGTGTTTTGCGATGTCACGGATGTCTCCTATGCTAAAAAAGTGGAAGCATTGGGAGCAGATGCTTTGATCGCCGTGAATAAAGAGGCCGGTGGTCATGCAGGAAACATTTCCTACGAAAAACTAATTCCCGAGCTCGTTTCAGTGTGTAAAATTCCAGTAATTTCTGCGGGTGGAGTAGGTACAGGTGAAGAGATTCGAAAAATGATCCGATTGGGAGCCGCTGGTGTTTCCATGGGAAGTGTTTTTATTGCCACAGAGGAGGCGGATGTTTCTCACGAATACAAGCAAGCGTGCGTGGAATATGGAGCGAAGGATATTGTGATGACCACCAAACTGTCAGGTACTCCATGTACCGTGATCAACACCCCATACGTTCAAAGGGTGGGAACAAGTCAAAATTGGTTCGAACGGCTGCTTAATAAAAACAAACGTCTCAAAAAGTGGGTAAAGGCTTTGGTGTTTGTGCGTGGTATGAAAAGCCTCCAAAAAGCAGCGTTCAGTTCAACCTATAAAACGGTTTGGTGTGCCGGACCATCGATAGAACACGTCACCGAAATCAAGTCTGTTTCGCAGATCATTGACGAATTAAAGTTGGATTATGGAAAAGCCAGTTAAGGAAGTGTCACTGCGCCGAATGCGATGGTTACTGTTTTTGTTAAGCTACTTCAAAATTCCACTTATTGGCTTTGTCAGACCTCTGCTCTTGCTTTTAAGGATGTAAACGCTAAGTTTTTTAAAAGAGCTGAATCAGATATCCTTTTTAAGAGCACTGACGGCGCCCTTATCAAATCTACCCTTGAACAAAGCATGGAGTCAGGGGGTAGGATAAATCAACCGATTTCAATTAAAGCCTTGAATACAAGTGATGAATTGGTTGCAGAGTTCATCTTGACAGTTTCCATAAAGGTGATTCAGTAATTTTTGAATGCTTATTTTTACAACAGAACCGAGAATTAAAAAACGATGATAGAGCTTTTTCAACACATTATTCACCTTGATTTTAAGTGGGTTTTTGATACATACGGAACAGCAATCTACGTTATTTTATTCGCAGTAATATTTATTGAAACAGGCTTGGTTGCAATGCCTTTTCTACCAGGTGATTCCTTGTTATTCACAGCTGGACTGTTTGCGGCTTCGGGCGAATTGAATTTGATCTATCTCTTGATACTTTTGTATACCGCTGCTGTTCTCGGGGATAATTGTAATTATTGGGTAGGCCGTAGGATTGGGTTAAGGATTTTTAATGTTAAAATCAAGGGACGGACTCTTGTCAACAAGAAGTACTTAGATCAAACAGAACTCTTCTTTGAAAAAAATGGAGTTAAAGCTATAATCATGGCTCGTTTTGTCCCTTTTGTGCGAACGTTTGCTCCATTTGCAGCGGGAGTAGGAAAAATGAACTACAGAAGATTTTTTCTATTTGATCTATTGGGAGGATTTCTATGGATCTTTAGTTTGACACTGGCAGGATATATGCTTGGTGGTGTGACCTGGATCAGAGAACACATAGATCTCGTTTGTTTGGGAATTATCTTTCTTTCTTTACTACCTATGCTGATAAATTTTCTCAAATCTAAAAAGGAGTAATGAGCAGGAAATTTGGTTTGATCGGAAGAAGTTTGGGACACTCATTTTCTAAAGATTTTTTTACACGATTTTTTGAAATGAATGGGATTGATGCATCCTATGAAAATATTGAAATAGACACCATTGAAGATGTAAAGCTGATTTTAGAATCAAACTATAGCGGTCTGAATGTAACAGTTCCATATAAAGAATCAATTCTTTCCTATTTAGATGAGCTTTCTCTGGAGGCATCTGAAATTGGTGCTGTAAATGTGATTAAGATTGAAAATGGCCGCACCATTGGTCACAATTCTGATGCTTATGGATTCCATCAATCCGTAAAACCTTTTTTGATGAATGTTCATGAAAGGGCCTTGCTCTTAGGCACAGGGGGAGCATCAAAAGCGGTTGAGTATGTTTTAAAACAGCTTGGATTAGATGTGATTCAAATTAGTCGGAATCCATCCGGAACTAAACAATTTCGTTATGATGAGGTGAATGAACACATGCTCAAAGCTTGTAAGTTAGTGGTTCAATGTACCCCGATTGGTATGTATCCAAATGTGACCGATTGTATTTCTTTTCCATTTCAGTTCTTAACTACCGAACATTTGGTAGTTGACCTTATATACAATCCAGAGGCAACACTTTTTCTGCAAAATGCAAAAAAGAATGGGGCAACTGTTTTGAATGGCTCCTCCATGCTGAAAGAACAAGCACTGCGTGGCTGGGAATTATGGAATAATTGATCGAAATGGAAACACTTTCTTCACTCATTTCGCAGGGAGAACACATTCGTCAGGATTTTAAATTTCGAATTGACGATCAATTAAAAATAGCGAGAACTTTATGCGCATTCGCCAATACGGAGGGAGGAAGATTGCTTATAGGGGTAAAGGATAACCGCAAAATAACAGGGTGTAATCCGGAAGAGGAGTTTCATATGATTGAAGGAGCCGCTACGTTTTTTTGTCAGCCACCAATACATTTTCATCACAAGATCTGGCAAGATGACTTCAAATTAGTATTAGAAATTTACGTCGATAAATCATCAGACGTACTGCACAAATCAAAAGATGAAAATGGACGTTGGAAATCTTTTGTCCGAATTGACGATCATACTATGGTTGCAGGAAAAATAATTGAAGGTGTCTGGAAAGAGAAAAAAAGGCCACACTCAAGGCCAGAAAAATTTTCGGAAGTTGAAATAAGCTTTTTGCGTTTGATAAGCGAAAAAGGACCGATTTCGTTGAGTAAGCTGTATAAATTATCGGGACTAGCATTCAGAAAAACGGAACGATTATTAATCCTATCTATTTCGTGGGGCTTAGTTACTTATATTCATGAAAACAGCACCATACTCTTTCAATCAACTGAACAGTTCGATCATTCAAAATCTTAATTTTTCACAACAAGGCAACAAAATCCAATAATCCGTGTTATATTTAGAAAGATTTTAAATAATTACGAGAATTATGGGAAGGCCACCAACAAGACCAGCGCGATTGAGAAATGGATTCTACATCGAAGTAAAGTCTCCTGGTTCAGGAGCTATACTTGTGAGAAGGGATACGCGCGAACAAATGTTATCCGCCGCCGAGGACTATGCCAGAACCAAAGAGGTTACCATCAAAGGTGAAATGCGAAACGATAAGTGGATTGAAGTTAAATAATTTGAGGCCCTTAGGGGCCTTTTTTATGCAATAATAACTGATGAAAAAATTCCTGTTTCCAATTGTCATTTTTACATTGCTCCTTTTCGCAATCCCATTTTTATTAGTTTTCAATTTCTATTCTGTTGCCAAGGTTTTAGGAGTTCTCGTCGTAATTTTGTTCAGCTTTTCTATCCGTTTTTGGCTCTAT
>JAJTDX010000109.1 GCA_021298235.1 Cryomorphaceae bacterium
CTTGACTGATCTTCGTGAAGAGGACGAAAAAGGGAATCCCATTGTTCATACATTTTTCTCCGAGGGAGGATTAAAGGAGTTTGCTCAGTATTTGGATCGTAATCGTGAACCTCTAATTACCGACGTTATTTATTTCGAAGGTGAACGTGAGGGAATACCGGTAGAAGTTTCGTTAACATACAATACATCCTACACAGAAAACATCCAGGCTTATGTAAATAACATCAATACACATGAAGGAGGGACCCATCTTTCGGGCTTTAGGAGAGGTTTGACCAATACCTTGAAGAAGTATGCGACTGATTCAGGCATGCTTGCAAAGGAAAAGATTGAAATTGATGGCGATGACTTCAGGGAAGGACTTACGGCTGTAGTTTCGGTAAAAGTAGCTGAGCCCCAATTCGAGGGCCAAACGAAAACCAAATTAGGTAACCGTGAAGTTACAGCTCCCGTAAGTCAAGCGGTTTCTGAGATGCTTTCTGCTTATTTGGAGGAGCATCCAAATGAGGCGAGAATAATTGTTGAGAAAGTTATTCTTGCGGCAAGAGCAAGACATGCAGCGCGCAAAGCCCGCGAAATGGTTCAGAGAAAAAATGTTCTTACCGGCTCAGGGCTTCCGGGTAAACTGGCAGATTGTTCCGAAAAAGATCCTGCTGCTTGTGAGATTTATTTCGTCGAGGGAGATTCTGCAGGTGGCACTGCAAAGCAGGGTAGGGATCGACACTTTCAGGCAATTATGCCACTTAGAGGAAAAATCCTGAATGTGGAGAAGGCGATGCAACACAAAATCTTCGAGAATGAAGAGATTAAAAATATCTACACTGCACTGGGAGTTAGAATCGGAACAGAAGAGGATTCAAAAGCGCTGAATCTCGAAAAACTCCGTTACCACAAAATTATCATCATGTGTGATGCCGACGTGGATGGATCACACATCGAAACGCTCATTTTGACGTTCTTCTTCAGATTCATGAAAGAGCTCATTGAGAATGGGTATATCTATATTGCAACTCCTCCTCTTTATCAGGTTAAAAAAGGAAATAAGTCCGAGTATGCTTGGAATGAAGACCAACGTGACAGACTGATTCAAGACATGAAAGGTGGTGGAAGTGAGTCATCTGTGAATGTACAACGATACAAAGGTTTGGGTGAGATGAATGCGGAGCAGCTTTGGGAAACAACAATGAATCCTGAAAGTCGTACACTTAGACAGGTAACAATTGAAAATGCCGCTGAGTGTGACCAGATCTTCTCCATGCTTATGGGCGATGATGTTCCACCGAGACGTGAATTTATCGAGCGTAACGCTAAATACGCCAAGATAGACGTCTGAGCCAACCTATTGATTTTTGAAAACGTCCTATTTATAGGGCGTTTTTTTGTTTGTACGCAAGTATTCCGAAAAAATGTCGTCTTTTGTTAATATTTGCTTAACATTGATTTTTGAATTCAAGCGTTCTAATTTATAGTTATGAAAAAACTACTTGCACTCATTCTTCTGACTTTTTGCATCTTAGCTGGAAATCTTAAGTCGCAAACTACTTTTTATGACAGAGCAACAATACAAAAAATAGAGATCTTTTTTGCATCAGCTAGCTGGGATGCTCTACTTGATGCAGCTACAACAACGGATTCATACATTATTGCCGATTCAGTTCGAATTAATGGGGTTGTTTTCGATAGTGTTGGTGTGAAATATAAGGGAAATAGCTCATACAACGCCTCAAACAATAAAAATCCGCTACATCTCAATCTTGATTACATAAAAGGAAGCCAGGATTATGAAGGTTATACGGAGGTAAAACTTCAGAATGGTTATCAGGATCCATCCATGATCAGAGAGGTGCTTTCCTATGCGATTCTCGAACAATATATGGATTGCCCCAAAGCGAATTTCGCAAATGTGTACATTAATGGTTCTTTGCGTGGTCTGTATTCGAACGCAGAGAGCATTACTGAAGATTTTTGCGGAGATCATTTTTACACCTCAGAGGATACGTTTTTCAAATGCAATCCAATCGGTGGTGCAGGTCCTGGGGGAGGTGGTAGTCCGGACTTGACCTATCTCGGGGCAGATTCATCTTTGTATCAGTTGAATTATGAGTTGAAATCGACCTATGGTTGGGATGACTTGGTGGAAATGATCGATATTTTGAACAATAACTTTACACAAATTGAAACGGTTCTTGATGTTGACCGCGCACTTTGGATGTTAGCATTTAACAATGTTCTCGTAAATCTAGATTCTTACTCCGGCGCTTTTCGTCAAAATTATTACCTGTACAAAGACTTAAACGGAAGATTTGATCCGATTTTATGGGATTTGAACATGAGTTTTGGTGGCTTTCCCGGTGGAACAGGCTCCGGTCCTTTGACATCCCCGAGTACGCTTGATCCACTTTCAAACAGTACCTCGCCCATACATCCTTTGATTGTTAAAATGCTTTCAGATCCAATGTTTAAGCGCATGTATATGGCCCACTTAAGAACCATTGTTCAGGAAATTTTTGCTTCAGGAAATTATTTGACAACTGCCAATGCCTTGCGTGCAACAATAAATACCTCCGTTCAACTGGATCCATATAAGTTCTTTACCTACACGCAATTTCAGAATAGTCTCACTACCGCTACCCCCGGAGGTGGTCCAATGGGTTCAACAATACCCGGCATCCAACAATTAATGGATGCTCGTTCAACTTATTTTGCATCAAATGCTGAATATCTGTTAGTTGCCCCATCTATTAATTCATTTTCGCCAAGCAATCCCACTCCGGTTTACGGGGAAACGATTACAATGAATTTTACCTGTTCAAATGAGACGGCAGCATATTTTGGTTACCGCTATACCATTCAAGATAAGTTTACGCGTGTACCTATGTACGACGATGGACTTCACAATGATGGAGTGGCCGGAGACCATGTGTATGGGGTGAATGTTACATTGAACTGCAGTAACTTACAATATTATTTTTACACTGAAAATAATGATGCAGGGCTTTTCAGTCCACAGCGTGCCGAACATGAATACCATACGCTTGCGATCGCTATTCCAGCCCCGCTTCCTGGAGAGATTGTAATCAATGAAATCATGGCTGATAATGGAAGTATTGTTGAAGACAATTACGGAGAGAAAGATGATTGGATCGAGCTTTTCAATACTACCTCAAGTGCGAAGGACCTTTCGTTGATGTTCTTATCTGATGATCCACTTTTATTGAACGAATGGCAGTTTCCTGCAGGTTCTTATATCGCCCCGAACGCATATCTGATCGTTTGGGCGGATAAAGATGCAGACCAGTCCGGATTGCATACGAACTTTAAGTTGAGTTCTCTTGGCGAAACGCTGTTTTTAGGTAATGGTACAACCGCCTACGAACAAATTGCTTTTCCAATACAGACAACAGATATTTCTTATGCTCGCTGTCCGGATGCTGCTGTATTTGATTTCGCACCACCAACTTTTGCTGCTACGAACAATTGTTATGCGGGTGTTAAGGAAGAAAAGTTTTTTGATGTGAGAGTTTATCCCGTGCCGTTTTCTGGGGAGTTGAGGATCAATGCTCCTGAAGTGCTTGCAGTTCAAGTCAGTGATTTAACAGGTAGAATCATTTTAAATACAACTATTCCAGCAGGTGAGTCATTGTTAAATACGACTTCATGGAATGCAGGAGTGTACACTGTTACAATGATTGATTCTGTAGGTCTTACCGGGAATAGGAAAGTTGTGAAATACTGAAGCTTACTGTAAGAATAAGCTATCTAGATCCATGGTTCGTGGAGTTGAAAACTTTTGACCTTTGCAGTTCAAAATGAAAAAGTCTTTTTCAACGGTTATCGCTATGTTTCCAGCTTTATTTGTAAATAAAGATTTATCACCCCTGTAAAGAATACTTTCAGCTTCAGAAGTTTCAATTGGTACAAACACTTCTGCCTGATTTCTGTTTTCGGATAAAATGATATAGGCATTTTGTGTCTGTTCGGTATTATTAAATGCAATACTATTTTCGAAAGGTCTGATACATTCTTTCAGTAAAATGGACCAAGTATAACCTGCAGAACCTTTACATCCGTGAATATCAGAATCCGCTCCAACTAACGTTTTTTCGGAGGTGATACATGACGATAGAACGAATAAAAAAGAATAGAGACAATAGATCGATTTCATCATGTTTTACGCTTTTTCTTTTTTGCTGCGGGGAAAAGGATATTGTTTAAGATCAAGCGATATCCGGGAGAATTCGGGTGCAGACTTAAATCAGTAGGTGGGTCACCAACGCGGTGCTCAAAATCCTCAGGATCGTGTCCGCCATAGAAGGTCCATGTTCCTTGTCCCATCTCTCCATGGATGTAACGCGCTGTACCAAGTGCTTTATTTTCTCCCATGATTAAAACGTTTGGTTTGATCGTTTCCTTCATGAAATCTGTAGTTTGCCCCATAAAACCATTAATCACATTTGTATGACACTGCGTGAGCATGGTTGGTACGATATCCCATTTGGCAGAAAAGTCGAACAATGTAAATTTGTCCATTGCCTCGGAGACGCGCTGCATTCGGTGATGATCCGTACCGTCGATGTTCGAATATTCATAGATCATCGGATTTCTCTCCAGGATAAAATTTGTAAAAGCAAACGTGGAATTGAAATCCAACATTTTCTGACAATTAGGATCAGAAGGGTCGCCATCAAACATTTCTTCGCAGATATCTGTGTTTTGAGCTGCTAAGGCAATATCAAAGCTGTCTGTTCCACTGCACATGGTAAAAAGAAATCCGCCTCCTAAGACAAAATTCTTTATATTCAGCGCTACCGCACGCTTCAATTCGGAGACTTTAGAAAAACCAAGCATTTGTGCATCTTCCTCAGCGTCTGCAACTTGTTGTCGGTACCAATCATAGTTTCTATAAGCAGAATAAAATTTGCCGTATTGACCTGTAAAATCTTCATGATGAAGATGTAACCAATCGTATTTTGGAAGTATTCCCATAACAATTGCAGAATCATATACTTTATCGTAAGGAATTTCAGCATACTCCATCACAAGCGTCACGGCATCATCCCAGGGTTGTTTTCCTTCGGGAGTGTAGACAGCTATTTTCGGAGCTTTTTCCAGTTGCACAATTTCCATGTTTACCTCTGGATTTGCGATCTGATTACGGATTGAATTCACTTGGCCATCCGCCAGAATCTCGTATTTGACGTTTCGTAGCGTCAACTCTTCTTCAATCGTTCGAAGGTGAGGAAAAAGAAATGCTCCGCCCCTGTAATTGAGAAGCCATTCAATGGTAATCGTATTTTCGAGGGCCCAGTAGGCTACACCATAGGCTTTCAAATGATCACTTTGACTTTCATCCATCGGCACAATGATCTGTGTAGCTCGGGAATTAAGACTAATTAAAAAAAGAATTGCGAATAGAACCTTTTTCATGACGGAACAACTACCAAAGATCTGACCAAATTAGTTCTTAAAACGGCGTGCTATCACCATTGTAACCGAAGTCAATGTCATTTTCGTCTTCTTCACTGTTATTTAATTTGCTCTGGATAATCATGTTGTTTCCTCCTTCATCAAAACCTTTGTTCGCTGAAAGTGAATTCAAAGGTGGAGGAGTAGCGGTGTCATCGTAGTAATTCTCGATGTTCTCAAAACGTGCATATTCTCCAATAAAACGCAGACGAACTTTGTCAAGAGCACCATTTCGGTGTTTTGCAATGATAATTTCACCAACCCCTTGATTTGAATTTCCATCATCATCCTGTATAAAACCATAGTATTCGGGCCTGTATATGAAAGAAACGATGTCAGCATCCTGTTCTATGGCTCCTGACTCCCGAAGATCTGAAAGAACAGGTCGTTTATCCCCGCCACGCTGTTCAACAGAACGGCTCAACTGAGAGAGGGCAATGATCGGTACGTTTAATTCCTTTGCAATTTCCTTTATAGAACGAGAAATGGTTGAAATTTCCTGCTCTCTGTTACCCGAACCCTTTGAGCCTCCTGCAGTCATTAGCTGCAAATAATCTATGATCACCAGATCGATATTGTGCTGCATTTTGAGTCTGCGACATTTGGCTCTTAAGTCGAATACACTTAATCCTGGAGTGTCGTCAATGAAGATGGGTGCTGTAGCTAATTTTGTGATTCTTGAATGCAATTGTTGGAATTCATGTTCCCGTAGATCTCCCTTACGCAATTTTTCAGCACTCAATCTGGCCTCACTGGCGATCAAACGCTTCACTAATTGAACAGAAGACATCTCCAGAGAAAAAACAGCTACTCCATGACCATGATCAACAGCAGTGTTTCGGGCCATCGATAACACGAAAGCCGTTTTTCCCATTGCAGGCCGTGCGGCTATGACGATCATGTCACTGCGTTGCCATCCAGAGGTAAGCTTATCCAGATCATGAAAACCAGATGCTATTCCACTGATACCATCTGAATTTTGAGATGCTTTTTCAATTTCCTGTATCGCTTGATGGACCACATTTTGCATGGCGTCAACATGCTTGCCCATGTTGTTTTCAGCAATTTGGAACAATTCACCTTCCGCTTTATTCAAGACATCGAAAACATCATTGGTGTCGTCGTAAGCGTCTCTTATAACTTCGCTGCTCATTCGTATGAGCTCACGTTTAATATGTTTTTCAGAGATTACACGTGCATGGTATTCAATGTGAGCGGTTGAGGCAACCCGACTCGTCAACATGGAGATATAGGCTGCTCCGCCTGCTGCTTCCAGCTCCCCTGCAAAAATGAATTGGTGTTTTGGGTCGTAGAAACTTTCAGGTTTTAAAATATCGATCGCATCCGTCACCGCATTTTTTTCCAACATCATCGCTCCGAGAACTGCTTGTTCAAGGTCAATCGCTTGCGGTGGAACCTTTCCAAGATCGTTGAGTAGAACCGAAGGGTTTTTTAATCTTGAGGAGGGTTTACGCGTATTTTCCGATTGATTTTCCATAGATAACAAATATAGGAAATCGACCTTCAATTGATCGTGTTGCAAGTTATTTCTTTCTTAAAAAGTTTTGAGTTTACTTTATCAACAATTGTTCAAATACGGAAAAAAGAATAATTGCTGTTAACTTTAGAATATGAAGCGAGAAGTCATCGTTACCTCAGATGGGTCCCATACTATTAGGATAGCTGAATTGGACGAAAATTACCACAGTGGTCATGGTGCCCTTCAAGAGGCGGATCATGTATTTATTAGGAATGGACTGGACTATTTTAAGGAGAAAAACTTTATACGAATTTTCGAAGTGGGTTTCGGTACAGGTCTAAATGCGCTGCTATCGCTTCAGTTTGCATTCAATTCTGAAATAGAAGTGGATTATACAGGTATTGAAGCCTTTCCCGTCGAACTTAATTTGATTTCACAACTGAATTACAGCAAATTGGTATCGGAAAAAGCTGCAAGCCTTTTTCATGCTATTCATGAGTTAGATTGGAATGTGCAACATCAACTTTTGCCTCATTTTAATTTTACAAAGCTTCATGAAAAGATTGAGAGCTGGAGTTGTTCGGAACGAACATTTGACCTTGTTTATTTTGATGCATTCGGTCCCAGAGCGCAAGGAGAAATGTGGCAACTTGAAATCCTCAGTAAGATGTATAATCTTCTTGACAGCGGAGGTGTGTTCGTAACTTACTGTGCGAAAGGACAACTAAAGCGAGATCTTCGTTCATTGGGATTCATAGTCGAAACCCTGCCCGGTCCTCCGGGAAAACGTGAAATGACTAGAGCGATTAAGCTGTCGTGATTATTGTTTTACAACTGAATAATTGAAATTTTTCCCATCTTGTTCCAGCTTCAAGGTATAAATTCCTGGATCAAAAGTGCTGATGTTTATATGCAATTGATTCTCAATGATTGTTATCACAGTTGTAGGTAGAAGTTTTCCCAGAATATCAAAAAATTGTATCTGTAAACCTTGTAATTGTGTTTCTTCAAACTCCAATGTAAGGGTGTTTGATACGGGATTGGGGTAGAGGAGTGGTTTTACTTCAGGTTGCTGTTCAACGAATCCTGCACAAAATGGATTACTGATGCTTTGTTGGGAGAATATTCCTGAAGAAGCATCCCATGCAAACCATGTTCCTCCAGATCCAGTCGACCAGGTATTCAAATCAAAATAACCTGAACCATCGCTTTCTCCTTTAATTTGATAAGCTAGCAATGCTTCACCTCCGGTTGTCCAAGTCAGTGGTGTGTTTTGCGCACATGTCTCAGGCGATGGATGACCGATGTCGCAATTCGTTTGAATGAAATAAGCATTGTCGTCATACGTAGGGTAACCACCGTAAACTTTGGCAATTCCATCTGTTCCGATGCACACGGCAGTATATTCATCACAAGCAATGGCTTTTGCTTTAACTCCAAAATCCGTATAGATTCTGGCAAGAAATGTTGTTAATCTTCCCTTTCTGTCGGGATTATCAAAGTGCGTATCTGTAATCGTCTCACCTAAGTAGCTGTTAGTAATAAAAGGCACTCCGTCGACTGTAACACTTGTGCCATATGGATTATTAAGAGCGGTCGAAGAAGTGACTGTTCCGTTCTGTGCTGAAAAGTAATATTCTCCCTGAATTGCCATTCCTGCACTTGTTCCTCCTACGGCGATATTTCTCTGGTCTATTGCCTCTTGAATAGCGAAATTTAGTGGGGTGCTTCGCCAAAAACTAACATAGTTCCATTGATCTCCTCCGGCGAACCAAATAGCCTCCGCTTGATTTATTTTTTGAAGAACATATGGATCAGTACTCGCGGATGCAGTGTTACACACAATGGTCTCCACAGAATTAACTGTAATGCCCAATGAGTTGAACATGTAATCATTATATCCGTCC